>JBLYYS010000108.1:0-3704 GCA_048550235.1 Acidimicrobiia bacterium
GCGACGTTCACCGGACTGGACTACTTCGACGCAGATCCTCAGATGGTGTGGATCGGTAGGTTCAATCGGGTCGACGGCAAGCTCGATATCACTTCATCTACCGGCGCCACCAGCGCCTATCGCTTGGCTGGCTACGTCAGTCTGTCGTTCGTCGACGGCTCGCGCCGTCTCGTGGTCCTGCACGGCGAAGAGGGCGACATGTTCATCCCGTTCCGCGACGCGACGTGTGGGTCAGGCTCCTACGGCGGGGGCCGCTATGTCCCGGCGATTCTCAACGACTCGGACACAATGACCGTCGACTTCAACCTTGCCCTGAACCCGTGGTGTGCCTACGACGAGGAGTTCTCGTGTCCACTGCCGCCGGTCGAGAATTGGTTGCCGATCGAGATACCGGCCGGCGAGAGGGACTATCGGCCCGCATAGGCCGTGGCCGCTCACATCTCGTCGGTAGAACCGAATAGCTCGTGTCTGACGACAAACCGCTCGCCTTCTCGGGCGATCTCAGGCTCAATTCGCGGTGGAGTCTGCCCGGCAGCCCAGTTGATGGCGTCCTGCGTGGAACGGAACTCGTCGAGCAACTCGAGGGTCTTGCGGGTCGGAAAGATCACCGTTGCTCTCCCCTCGGCCGCGGCGGCCAGAGCGCCGGCCGGGGTTGTCCATACTGAGTGCACGGTTTCGATCTGATCATGGGCCGCCTCTTGCCCTTCAGGAGCACGGGCAATGAAGAAACGGGTATCGAAGCGGCGATGAACCCCCTTGGGCGTGACCCACCAAGACCACCATGCGAGTGCACCGAGATCGAGAACCAGGCCCTCGGCGGCGAGCCATTCCGACCAGTCCCAGCGACTCCCCCGCTCGTTCAATCGGTGCCGCGCTTCCGTGAATGAAGCACCAGCCGCAACAACCCCACTCACTGACTCTCCGCCACGGGTAGCGAAGAGCAGACCCCCCTCTTCAAAGGTCTCTCGAACGGCTGCCACATAGAGCCTGAGCGCCGAGTCGGCCGTCACACCCATCCGCCGGGACTCGACTTCGAGGTCGATTCCGGACCACAGCGATGCCTCCAGGCGATCGGAGGTATCCGTCTTGCCTCCGGGAAATACGTAGGCTCCGCCAACGAAGTCGGATTCAATGTGGCGCTCGAGCATCAATACCTCAATACCACTGGCTCCGTCGCGTGCGACGATCACCGTCGAGGCGTCCACAGCCGGGACGGGATCAGAAGACAGGTTCGGTTTGGCCATCGGTCGGGATTGTATCGGCGGCGGAATGCTCGGGAAGGTCAGAAGGTTGATCCCCTCGAACGAGACAAGAATCGAGGAACCCGAATGTCGTTTCCATCCATCAAACCAGCCGACAAGACGGTGACATCACTCCATGCCTACAGCCGCATCCTCGGGACGATAAGGGCAGCCCAATCAGAACCTCATCCCAGGTGGTGGCATGCCTCCCTAGAAATCACCGATTGGGGTCTCGACACGGGAGATTTTCCGCTTGGTGAGGGGACCATCGGACGCCTTCGGTTGGACCCCGCCGATGGCGTCATCGGAGGAGTAGGTATTGACGGTCCATTCGAGGTTGAACTATCAGGCCCGGCTTCGGAGGTCGGCCGCCGGGTGCTGAAGAACCTCGGAAAGACAATCGACATCGATCCGGACCGATGGGACGCAATCGAGGCGCAGTCCGTGGATCAGACTGAGGCCGCCTCGTATCTCGCCGTGCTGATTGCGGTCCGAGACGCCTTCAGCGAGGTTCGCCACGGACTGGCCGGCGAGGTTGGCCCCATTCAGCTGTGGCCGCACCATTTCGATGTGGCATTCGAGTGGTTCAGCGACGCCGTCGAAATCTACGAGGAGGAAGACGGCCCAAAGGAGTACAGCAAACAGATCGGATTCGGCTTCAGCCCGGGTGACGAAGGAAACCCGGAGCCCTACTTCTACGCCAATCCCTGGCCATTCGATGAGTCGTTCCGGAAGATCGAGCTGCCGCCGGAAGCGAGCTGGCACACAGAGGCCTGGTCGGGCGGCTATCTGCCCTACTCGGCAGTCGTCGCCGGCAACCCCAACACCCTCTCTGACTTCATGCGTGCCGTCTTCACCGGCACCCGCGACGCCTTGAGCTGAATCCCCACCAGATCCACCGTTCTGGCGTTAGGAAACGCGCAGAAATGGCGGGAAACTCACGCCAGAAGCAACTCTCGGGTGGCCCTTTAGACGATTCTCCGGTCACTGGCCCAGCGGGCCAGTTCGTAGCGGCTCGACAACTGAAGTTTTCGCAGCACCGCGGAGACGTGGGATTCAACCGTCTTGACCGAGATCGAGAGTTTCGAGGCGACCTGCTTGTAGGCGTAACCCCTGGCGATCAACCGCAGCACTTCTCGCTCGCGAGAAGTCAGCTGATCTAGTTCCGGATCTGCCGGAGCCGGAACCGTATCGGCGAAGGCATCGAGAACGAACCCTGCCAAGCGAGGCGAGAACACTGCGTCCCCGGCATTGACCCGCCTGATGGCGTCTGCCAATTCCGCCGGCGCGATCGACTTCGTGACGTAGCCGCGTGCCCCGGCCCTGATCATCGCGATCACATCCTCCGCCGCGTCCGATACCGAAAGGGCGAGGAACTTCGTTTCGGGATTGGTTTCGAGCACAGCTCCAACTACCGCCAACCCACCGCCGCCGGGCATGTGCACGTCCACCAGGACGACATCGGGCACTGTTTCCCGGATCTGAGCAATCGCGTCATCAACGTCCGACGCCACACCGGCAAGAGTGAAAGACTCGCTCAACTCGGCCTTCACGCCCGACAAGAACAACTGATGGTCGTCGACCAGAAATACGTCGATCACGTTCGCCTCACTGACATATGGACTTCGCTGCCTTCACCGGGCACGCTCGTGATTATGGCCTCGCCGCCCACTCTTTCCATCCTCCCCACGATCGACTCGGATATACCCATCCGATCCGCATCTATCGATTCGATCTCAAAACCCTTCCCTTGATCAGAAACGAACACATCGGCGGAATCATCGGTGACCTCGGCGAAGACCGAGATCAGCTCAGCTCCCGAATGCTTGGCGGCGTTGGTGATCGCTTCCCCTGCGGCCGCCACCAAAGCCCGGATGCCATCATTCATGGGCGCGTCACCCACCATGACAACGTCAATCGGCACCTGGTGCGCGGCCTCCAGCCGCGCCGCTACACCCTCCATCGAGGCTCTCATGGTCTCACCGTCGTGTTGGGACTCGGGCCCGTACAGCCACCCGCGCAGCTCGCGCTCCTGTTGCCGAGCCAGCATCGACATCGCCTTGGGATCGTCCGTACGTTGCATCAGAGCCAGAGTTTGAAGCACCGAGTCATGCAGGTGAGCGGCCATCTCGGCCCTCTCTTCCGACCGGGCCCTCTCGGTCCTCTCCGCACCAAGCTGACCAACCAATCGCCAAACCCAGGGTCCGAACACCAGTAGGACCCCCGCGATGGTCATTCCGACCGCCAGAGCGACACTCCCGACCAGCGCGTTGGCATCGACCGAATTCAGGTATACGGCGAGTCCCGCGGTCATCAGCACGCCACCGGCCATGATGCGGACGGCGACTGAGCGCCAGTTGCTTCCCTCGCCCGTGAATGTCTGAGTAGCCCACCGGCTCCTTCTCGACGGGTCCACCCTCGACCATGTCAAAGCAAAACCGAAGGAAATGAAAGTGGCCGCCC
>JBLYYS010000109.1:0-2748 GCA_048550235.1 Acidimicrobiia bacterium
CCGAGGAGCGCGGCCGACCGCCGGATATCGATCTGGATCTCGAGGCCGATAGGCGTGAAGAGGTCATTCAGTATTGCTACCGGCGATATGGGCGCGACCGGGCGGCAATGGTCGCCAACGTCATCACATATCGGGCGCGTTCGGTATTGCGCGATGTAGGGAAGACGTTCGGATTCACTCAGGCGCAGGTGGACGGACTCTCCAAATACGTGGATACCCGGGATCCTTCCAAACTGCGTTTGGAGGCGCCCCTCCCAGAAGGTTTGACTGCTGAATTCGTATACGACGTGTGCCATCGGATGGATGGTTTCCCGCGCCATCTCGGTATCCACTCAGGCGGCATGGTGATTGCCGATCGGCCTTTATGGCAGGTGGTACCACTCGAATGGGGGCGAATGGAGGATCGATCTGTCATCCAGTGGGACAAGGATGACTGTGCATCCATCGGCATAGTGAAGTTTGACCTTCTCGGACTCGGCATGCTGAATGCTCTCCATCTGACGGCCGACATGATCGAAGCCGTGCATGGAGTCGACATAGACCTGGCAGTCATACCCCAGGAACCGGCCGTCTATCGCATGCTCACCAAGGCAGACACCGTTGGTGTATTTCAAGTGGAATCGAGGGCGCAGATGGCGACTCTCCCGAAGATGAAGCCGAGGACGTTCTACGACCTTGCCGTCGAGGTTGCGCTGATTAGACCCGGGCCAATTCAGGGGCAGTCGGTACATCCGTATCTACGCCGGCGTAATGGTGAGGAGGAAATCAGGTTTCCTCATCCGCTGACAGAGCCGGTGTTGCGGAAGACCTTGGGCGTCCCGATCTTTCAGGAGCAGTTGATGGAACTGGCCAGGGTCTGCGCGGGTTTCGACGGCAACCAGTCCGATCGGTTGCGATCGGCCATGACACACAAGCGTTCCGATGAGGCAATGGGTCGTTTGCGCGATGAGGTATTCGAAGGAATGGCAACGAACGGGATCGTCGGCCCGGCCGCAGACGAGATATGGGAGAAGCTCCAGGGCTTCGCTTCCTTCGGCTTTCCTGAGAGCCATTCGGTGAGTTTCGCCTACATCGTGTACATGTCTGCGTGGTTGAAGTACCACTGGCCGGCTGAGTTTCTGGCCGGCCTGCTGAACGCGTACCCGATGGGTTTCTACAGCCCGAACAGCCTGGTGCAGGATTCGGCCAGGCACGGCGTGGTGGTTTTGAATCCAGACGTCAATTCCTCATGGCATGACTGCACGATCGAACCACTGGACGCCGACCCCGACGACGTTGCCGAGTACTACGGGCAGGCGTGGAGACGGGGGAGGGGGCCGATCGACGATCCACTGCGTCCGGCGGTAGCCGTCCGATTGGGCCTGCGATATGTTCGCAACCTCGGTGAATCTGAGATATCGAGGGTGGAAGCTGCTCGCCAGGCCGACGGTCCGTTCGTGTCTCCGCAGAATCTGTCCCACCGGACGGGATTGAAGGTGGATGCATTAGAGGGGCTGGCGGCGGCCGGAGCTCTGGAATCGTTGGGGTTGACCAGAAGGGAAGGGCTGTGGGCGGCAGGCGCACTTGCCGAGATCAGCCCGAACAGGCTCCCGTTGACTCCGGGAGCTGAAGCTCCGCAACTCCCCGGGATGAGTGAGGAGAGCGAGGCGCAAGCAGATCTATGGGCTACCGGTATCTCCGTTCGTCATCCGGTCGAGTTCGTTCGGGCTCGTCTCGATCAACTGGGGTGCTTGACGGTTGCCGGGGCGCTCGCCACCGAGCGAAACGGGTTGAGGGCCAAGATCGGCGGTATCGTCACGCATCGCCAGCGCCCGTCCACAGCACGGGGAGTGATCTTCTTCAATCTCGAGGACGAAACCGGCTTGCTCAACGTGGTGGTGCTTCCGGACGTCTGGGAGAAGAACCGTGCGGTTGCCAGAAAGCACCCGGGGCTCGTGATCGACGGAGTTCTGGAGTTTCGAGACGGTGTCACGAATTTCGTCGCCCGATCCTTCACCCCTTGGCCGGCCAAGGGAGTAACGTCGCGCAACTTTCGATAAACCGGAAATGCGGTGGATTCGAGGGTACGCCTGGGACCATGGGTCTGTGATCGGAACGCTGAATGAAGGATCGCTGCACGCCCAGCTCAAACAGTGGTACGCAGTCGAGGGTGATCAGCTGGAACGACCGGTGGATGGCTATGTCATCGATCTGGTTCGTGGGGACCTTCTGGTCGAGATTCAGACCGGCGGATTCTCTCCACTCCGCAAAAAGCTCACGAATCTCCTCGAAAGTCATCCTGTGCGTCTGGTGGCGCCGATCGCGCTGCACAAGCGCATCGTCAAACTGAGCGATGACGGTGAGATACTGTCTGCACGCCGGTCTCCGAAACACGGTCGGTTCGAAGATGTGTTCGCCCGGTTGGTCAGCCTTCCGACTCTGATCAACGAGGAACGTTTCGAACTCGAGGTGGTTCTGACAGTCGAAGATGAGTATCGGACTCATCAACCGGGGAAAGCCTGGCGCCGGGGCGGATGGGTGGTGGCCGGTAGGTCTTTGGAGCGGGTCGAGGAGACGAAGCTGTTTGCTTCTGTCCGAGATCTGGCAGCGATGCTGCCGACCGATCTTCCAGAGCCGTTCACGACCTCAGATCTAGCCGCAAGCCTCGGTTGTTCGCTCCGCCTGGCTCAACAGGTCGTGTACTGCCTCCGACAACTCGAAGCGCTGGAGATTTCAGGCAAAGCCGGCAACTCGATCGAGTACCGGCGC
>JBLYYS010000110.1:0-7508 GCA_048550235.1 Acidimicrobiia bacterium
ATCCCGGCCGGCAAACTGGATGTCGAAGGCGAGGAGCGCCGGCCGGCGGCTATCCGCGAGTGCGAAGAGGAGACGGGATTCAGGCCGGGATCTCTCGAGCACCTTCGAACCATCCACACGACTCCTGGTTTCACCGATGAACGCATCGATATCTACATGGCCACTGACCTCACTGAGGTGGGTGCCAGTCCGGATGGAATCGAGGAGCATCACGCTGAGATCGTGTGCTTGACCTTCGACGAAGTCATTGAGGCCATGTCCGACGGGTCCATTACGGATGCCAAGACTCTGATTGGCCTGGCGGACGTACTCGCTCGTCGCGCTGGTGCCGAAACCCCGTAGCCGGAGCGTCACATGAAACTCGAACAGGGTGTTGCCGAGTTCCTCGCTTCACTGGCCGTCGAGCGCGGATTAGCGGATGCCACGATCCGTGCTTATCGACGCGATCTGGCCGACTACTTGTCGTTCCTGGACGGGCGGAGCCCTGATCGCGACTTGATCGATGGGTTCGTGGCGGATCTGCATGGAAGGGGGTGGGTGGCCACGACGGTGGCGCGCAAGATCGCCGCCGTCCGGGGCCTTCACAGGTTCCTCATTGCCGAAGACCTGGCCGGGGACGATCCGTCGACCATGGTCGATGCACCCCGTCCGGGGGCCCGACTCCCCAAAGCTCTGGAGATCGACGAGACGCTGAAGCTCATCGAGTCTCCCGACTCCGCAACACTTCTGGGTCGGCGCGATCGTGCGATCCTCGAGTTCATGTACGCATCGGGGGCCAGGGTCTCGGAGGTGGTTGGTCTTGACCTGTATGACCTGGATCTCGATGATCGCACCGCCATGGTTACGGGCAAAGGGAGCAGGCAAAGGTTGGTGCCAGTGGGTCGGCAGGCAATCGAAGCGATTGCCCGGTATCTACCCGACAGGCGAGCCTCGCTAGGTGGTCGTCCGGATCCCGGTGCCGTCTTTCTCAATGCCAGGGGCGGGCGGCTGAGTCGACAAGGAGTGTGGGGAATCGTCCGAAAGGCGGCTCAGAGGGCAGGTCTCGCGCCGGAGAGCGTCTCTCCCCATGTGTTGCGGCATTCGGCGGCCACACACATGGTCGAAGGGGGAGCAGACCTGCGGTCGGTACAGGAGATGCTCGGTCACGCTAGTATCTCCACCACTCAGGTGTATACGCGGGTATCACCTCAGCACCTCATAGAGGTATACGTTGACTCTCACCCACGAAGCAGATGACTATCAACTACGACGCCGCCAAGACAGTTCTTTCCGAGGAGCGGACAAAGCTCGTTCATCAACTCGATGAACTGGGCGCGACCGAGTCCGGGGATCTCCGTTCCGACGTTCAGTTCGGGGACGGGTTCGCCGATGCCGGCGCTGCAACTGCAGAGCGGACGGAAGTCATCGGACTTGTTGAGAGCCTCAAGCGCAATCTGGATTCAGTCGACGTTGCACTCGAGAAACTCGAGGCCGGAACCTATGGGATCTGCGCCACCTGTGGCAACCAGATCGGCGCAGCGCGGATGGAGGCTCGCCCGACATCCGTGCGCTGCATGGACTGCAAGTCGCGTAACGCCTGACGGGCACCGAAGTGGTGCAACGTCACAAGCTCGGGTCCTGGTGGCACTTGGCGCGCCGCTTCATGGAGGTCGCAATGGCCCGCAGTCTCAACGAGTTCGAACGGTCGCTGGTTGATGGATGGGTCGCGTCCGATGTCGAACGTACTGTGTTCTACGAGCAACCGGTCGCTGATCAGCGCCACTCCCTGCAGGCGGCGCAAAGGGTTCAACGCAACATGCCGAACCGGAAGGACTTGATCCGCGCCGCTTTGTTCCACGATGTCGGAAAACGCCATTCGGGCCTCGGGATTCTCAGACGATCGATCGCCAGCGGCCTCGGCAAGATCGGCGTCACGTTGCGGGGCCGCTTCGCCGGGTATCTCGATCACGGTCGCATCGGGGCAGATGAACTGCGCGAAATGGGTTTCGAGTCGGTGGTGGTGGAGTTCGCCGCTCACCACCACTCCGCAAGGCCGCAAAGCGTTGCAGCCGGTGACTGGAACTGTCTGATGCAGGCCGACCAACCGGGAAAGGCGCCCGGGTAGAGGTGACCAGCAATACGATGAGCCCCGCTCATGTCATATGAAGTCAAGACTGCAGTGTTCGAGGGACCACTCGATCTGCTGCTCCAGCTGGTAACCCGGCATCAAGTTGATATCACCGGATTGAGTCTCATCGATCTGGTGAAGGAGTACGTCGGCTACCTCGATGAAATGCGGCGCCTCGACCTGGACGTTACGAGCGAGTTCCTCCTGATTGCCGCCACCTTGATCCAGTTGAAGGCTCGTCATCTGCTACCGGATGACGTTGATTTGGATCTCGATGAGGAACTCGCCCTGATGGAAGAGCGAGACCGCCTGATCACTCGACTCCTGCAGTGCGTGACTTTCAAGGATGTGGCTGCAGTGCTTGGTCATCGATTTCAGGCGAACAATCGATTCGTCGAGCGGCGGGTCGGTCTCGACCCGGGCGTCGTCAGGACGCCACCGGAAGTACGTATTCCGCTCGATGCGCAAGGCCTGGCTGCTCTTGCTCACAGAGTGATGACCGCACAGTCGGATGAACCGGATCTCGACCATCTGGATCTGGATCTTCCCTCGGTCGAAAACGCCATCGATGAACTGCGAGTGAGAATTGCCAGCCTGGCCGAAACGACTTTCGACGACGTTGTCGCGCACTGTTCTCGCAAGGTAGAGGTGGTCGCGTACTTCCTGGCGCTGCTGGAACTAGCGCGGTGGGGAATGGTTGATGTTGCCCAGGAAGACTGGCTGTCGCCGATCGAGATCAGGCACACTGGCAACGGTGGCGCCCAAATCAGTGAATGGAGCCGATGATGGACAACGCCTCAATTCTCGAAGCGATCCTTTTCGTTGCTGAGTCGCCGGTTCCAATCGAGGAGTTGGCTGAAGTGCTCGAAGTGGCGGTGACCGATGTTCAGAAGGAACTCGACGTCCTTGCCGATCGCTTGGTCGATCATGGACTCGAACTGAGGAACGTTGGTGGAGGGTGGCGCCTGTACTCGCATCCCGACACCTATCCCTACCTGGATCGATTCGCCGCCACGGCAACTGCCGGTCGCTTGTCTCAGGCCGCGCTCGAGACACTGGCCATTGTTGCCTATAGGCAACCCGTTTCCCGTTCTCAGGTATCCGAGGTACGGGGAGTAGATGCCGATTCAGCACTTCGAACTCTCGAGCGACGTGGGTTGGTGGCAGAAACCGGACGACTGGCGCTCCCGGGCAATCCAGCCGTCTACGGGACGACCGACCTATTCCTGGAGAAGATGGGTCTGCAGTCGCTGGCTGACCTACCACCGCTTGCCGATCACGTGCCGGCGGCGACGGTGGTCGAATCTCTGGAAGAGACTTTCAAGCCTTGATCGAACGACTGCAGAAGGTTATCGCTCGCGCCGGACTCTGTTCGCGTAGGGCCGCAGAGGAGTTGATTCGGGAGGGAAGAGTCACCATCGACGGCACTGTGGCCCACCTCGGCCAGAAGATCGATCCGGAGACTGAGAAGGTGCAGGTGGACGGCGTGCCGCTGCCGGTAGCGCCGGATCTGGTCTACTACTTGCTGAACAAGCCGGTCGGCGTGGTCAGCACTGCCGAGGACACGCACGCGCGTCGAACGGTGGTCGATCTGGTTCCCGCTGAACCTCGAGTGTTCCCCGTCGGGCGACTGGATCAGGACTCGACGGGCTTGATCGTCATGACCAACGACGGAGATCTAGCTCACCACATCACTCATCCCAGTAGGGAAGTGACCAAGACCTACGCGGTGTTGCTCGACCGGACGGTCTCGGCGGCGGATGTACGACGACTCGTTGAAGGGGTCAACCTCGACGACGGACCGGCCGCAGCCCTATCCGCACGCATTCTCGATCGGTTGTCGGACCGGACACTGTTGGAGATCGTTATGGGGGAGGGAAGAAAGCGCGAGGTACGTCGCATGTGTGAGGCCATCGGCGCCAAGGTCGTGACTCTGTTTCGAAGTGCCATCGGACCGCTTACGGACGGTGATCTGAGAGAGGGGCAATGGCGCGTACTCTCGATCGAAGAGGTTCGTTCTCTCTACGGAGCCTCTGAGTAATGACGAGTAGGAGCATTCGTCCCGGTGTGGCCCGTGGATCTGTTCGGGTGCCGGGCTCCAGGAGCATCACGAACCGGGCGCTCGTGACCGCTGCGCTGGCGGCGGGGTCCAGCACACTGGTCGGACCTCTCGATGCCGATGACACGACGGCCATGCGGCGTTGTCTGCGGGCGTTGGGCGTGTCGATAGATGACGCGGATTCAACTGCCTGGGTTGTGGAAGGCACCGGCGGTACCCTCTTGGTACCCGAAGCCACGCTCGATGTCGGTGCATCGGGGACCACCGGACGGTTCATCACGGCTGTGGCCGCGCTGGTCGATGGCCCGGTCGAAATCGACGGCAGTCCCCGGATGCGAGAGCGCCCGATTGCGGATCTGGTTGACGGTCTCCGAGCCCTCGGTGCCAGTGTCGATTTCCTCGCCGACGGCCCCGGACCACCACTACTGGTCGGCGGTACCCGGCCCCGGGGCAGGTCGATAGAGATGGAGGCGTCGAAGTCCAGCCAATACGTGTCGGCCATAATGCTGATTGCGCCGCTGCTCGAGGATGACACCGAGATCCGCTTCGTCGGTGACGTCGTCGTTTCGAAGCCCTATGTGGAGATGACCATCGACACAATGCGATCCTTCGGGGCCGACGTGGAGTGGATTGCCGGCCCGGCCATCCGTATCAGAGGTTCGACCGGATATGCAGCCACGCAGTACGAGATCGAGCCCGACCTCTCCTCGGCCGTCTATCCGGCGGCTGCAGCAGCGGTGTCGGGCGGGAGGCTCGAGCTGCCCGGAATCAATCGGCAATCCCGTCAAGCAGACTTGAAGTTCTTCGACATCATCACAGCGATGGGCTGTGATGTCCTGTGGAGCGACCACGGTGTGGAGGTTCGAGGTCCTGCCAAGCTCAGCGCCGTCACCTGCGATATGGGCGATGCGCCCGACGCATCGCTGATGGTGGCTGTTCTGGCTGCCTTCGCTGATGGAACCTCTGTCATCAGCAATGTGGCCAACCTGAGAATCAAGGAATCCGATCGTTTGGCCGCGCTCGAGGAGCAATTGGCCGCAATGGGTGTCGATAGGTCGACAACGGCCGACTCGATTGTTGTGCATGGGGGCGTCGCCAGGGGAGCGGTGATCGAAACGTACGACGATCACCGGATAGCCATGTCGTTCGCGGTCGCCGGTCTTGCTGTTCCCGGGATAGCCGTCCAGGATCCCAACTGCGTTGCGAAGACATGGCCCGGGTTCTTCGATGTGCTCGACGCCATCACAGTGCAGACGGCTAGGGTCTCGGATCGCATGAAATTGGTAGTTGCGATAGACGGACCGGGCGGCTCGGGCAAGACCACCGTGAGCCGACGTGTAGGTGAAGATCTGGACCTGCCCCACCTGGACACGGGAGCCTTCTACAGAGCGGCGACGCTCGTAGTAGTTGAGGCCGGGATCGATCCCGACGACACCGAAGCGGTGATCGAGGAAGTGGGTCGACACCAATACGGGTACGCCTCCAGCCGAATGATGGTTGGCAAGAGGGACGTCAGCGATGGCATCAGGACTGACGCGGTGACGAGAGCGGCCAGCCCGGTGTCGGCGATTTCAGAAGTCCGCCGCTTGATGGTCGCCCAACAACGGGATTGGGTAGCAGCACAAGGCGGAAGCGCCGTCGTCGAGGGTCGGGATATCGGCACCGTCGTCTTCCCAGATGCCGACCTGAAGATATACCTGACGGCCAGTCCGGAAGTCCGAGCCCGACGGAGGGCAGTGGAGCAAGGGCGTGAGGATCTCAACCAGGTTGCCGGCGACCTAGAACGACGAGACAAGATCGATTCATCACGGGTTGACTCTCCCCTGACGGCCGCCGAGGATGCTGTGATCGTCGATACCTCCGATCTGTCCATCGAAGAGGTCGTAGGATCAATCGTGGCCGAAGCGAGGCGCCGGGCGGACGCCTGATCCTGCAGATACCTGATCCGCCGGATCAGGTAGATATCGTGGAAAGCGCCTCGGTGGCATCCCATGCCGGGTCGTTGTCGAGAGGGCCCGGGGTCGTGGGCGGTCGAGCGGCGAATCCTGACTCGACGAGCCGTTGAAGTGCTCTGAGGAGGGCACGGAGCTGAGGCGGCAATGGGAAGTACTCCTCCTCCTCGGTGACCTGCAGAAGCTGAACCCCTTCGGTGGGGGCTACTCGATCGATCACCTCCCGCACCAAGTGATCTGGTGCAGAAGCCCCTGCAGTCACTCCAACGATTCGCGCGGACTCCAACCAGGTCGCTTCGATAGAACCCGCGTTATCGATACGGTGCGCGGCAACTCCGGCCTCCCGAGCAACGCGAACCAGGGCGCGGGTATTTGAGGACGATTCTGAACCGACGACGAGAATCAAATCTGCCTGATCGGTCAATGTGCGGACTGCTTCCTGGCGGTTGGTGGTGGCATAACAGAGGTCGCTCTTTCTGGCCGTCGAGACCGAGGGAAACGATGAGCGAGCGTCGTCTAGAACCGAACGCCACTCGTGGACGCCGAGGGTCGTCTGTGCGAGCAGGGCGATGCGCGATTCGTCGCGCGGTTTGAAGTCACCCAATCCTGTCTCAGGCTCAACCAGGGTGATGGCGGCAGGAGCCTCTGCAATGGTGCCGATCGCTTCGTCGTGACCTTTGTGGCCGACATAGATGATCTCGTAACCGCGATCGGCCATTCGGCGCACCTCATGATGGACCTTCGTCACGAGCGGGCATACCGCGTCCACGACGATGCCGGCCCGGTCGGCAGCCCCCTTCACTACCTCTGGTGCGGAGCCGTGAGCGGACAACATCACCGGTGCCCCCAGTGGCACTTCGTCGATGTCATCGACGAACACGACACCCACATCCTCGAATGCGCGCACTACCCATTGGTTGTGGACGATCTCGTGGAAGCAATAGACAGGCGGCTCGAAGATCCGGACCATCCAGGTCAACGCTTTGATCGCCATCTCGACTCCGGCACAAAACCCCCGCGGTTCGGCTAGAAGTACGGTCGATGGAGGCATGAGCGAAGGCTAGATGACTCGGCGCGGTAGGAGAACGTTCGAGCACTGATTGCTGACAGCTGATGGCTGAGGGCTGCCACACGGCGATCCACGGTTCCGCGTCGGTTACCATCCTGCCCACCTATGTCCCGCCTTCCCATCGTGGCTGTTGTCGGCCGTCCCAATGTCGGCAAGTCCACTCTCATCAATCGAATAATCGGTAGCAGGTCCGCAGTCGTGGAAGAGAAGCCTGGTGTCACTCGCGATCGGCGGGAGTTCATTGCCGATTGGAGCGGACGGCAGTTCCTCCTGATCGATACCGGCGGCTGGCAGGTTGCGGGCGACGAACTGGCAACGGAT
>JBLYYS010000111.1:0-5507 GCA_048550235.1 Acidimicrobiia bacterium
CAGACTACGGCGACCCAGGTGAGTTCCCGCTCATCTTCGTTGGGGGTAGCGGATCTGGTACATCTGCGGAAGAAGTGAATGTCACCTTCCCGGAGACTGGGAATGCCGCGTTCAAGGCCTTCATGGACGGGATCGGCCTTACCGGAGTCACCCACCTAGTGGACGTGCACGGTTGGCAGACAGACGGTCCCGACAGCAACTACACGCTGTTCTCATGGGCTTTCGGACCCGATGCCGGGAACATGACGGTGACGGCTCCCGCCGCTGCCGTGCTGGGCTCGACCGAAACCATCACAGTCGACTGGGCGGGTCTCACCGCCGGTGAGATGTACCTGGGCGCTGTTTCGCACAGCGATGCAGGCGGCATCTTCGGTCTGACCTTGGTGGAAATCGACGGCTGATAGCAAGCCGTCCTATTGATGATTGGGGCCGCCCTTCGGGGCGGCCCCTCTCATTCCCTCCCGTTCTGGCGTGAGAATCCCGCCATTTCTGCGCGCTTCCTTACGCCAGAACGGGGAAGGGCTGCCCGATATCCCCTGACGCCGGATACGATGTAGGCATGACCAATAACCTCAAGACCGTTGCATTGCTGGCATTCATGTCCGCCCTTGTGTGGTGGCTCGGCATCGCCCTTTTCGGGGGCAGCGGTGGCTTCTACATCGGACTGCTGTTCGCGGTTGGAATCAACTTCTTCGCCTACTTCTTCTCGGCCAAGATGGCGTTGGCCGCCACCAAGGCGAAACCCGTTGAGGAGCACGAGCTGCCCCAGGTGTATGCCATTGTTCGGAATCTGACCGAACAAGCAGGCATGCCTATGCCCGGCATCTACCTCATCGATCAACCGCAACCCAACGCCTTTGCCACGGGTCGCAACCCAAAGCACGCAGCCGTGGCTGTCACCTCCGGGATCATGCAGCTGCTCAATTACCAGGAACTCGAAGGGGTCCTGGCTCACGAGCTCGCGCACGTGCGCAACCGTGACATCCTGATCTCTTCGATCGCAGCCATGCTCGCAGCCGCGCTGTCAATCTTCGCCCGGATGGCGTTCTGGTTCGGCGGCGGTCGCAACAGCCGGGACAACCCGCTGTCGGGTATCGTCAGCCTGCTGGCCCTTATCCTCGCCCCGATCGCGGCGATGTTGATCCGCCTGGCCATCTCACGTTCCCGTGAGTTCCAGGCCGACCGCAGCGGCGCCGCCATCACCGGGCAGCCGGCCAACCTGGCTTCTGCACTGCAGAAGATCTCTGGCGCCACGGCTCGTGTTCCCATGAACGTAAATCCGGCGGTGAGCCAGCTCTTCATCGATGATCCGCTCAAGGCAGTGAAGGGGCGTCAGACGTTCAGCAAGCTGTTCTCCACTCACCCGCCCGTTGAGGAACGCGTCGACCGGCTCTGGAAACAGGCTTCGGGCATCAGTTGATCCTCAGCATTGCGCAATCTGCATTCCTGCTTGCGGCGCTTGCCGTCGCCGCCGGACTGTGGGCGGCCCACATCAGCGTGAACTCCGCGACCCGCGGTCCCGATTGGGCAATGAGTAGGTTGCCGGGTGAGTATCGCTGGAGTCTTCTGGTCCTGGCTGCCGGGCTCATCGCGACCCTGGTTGTCCAGCCGATATGGGTTGGCCTTGGGGTCGCCTACCTGGCCGTGGTTGTGGCTTGGACTGCCCGAGCTGTTCTGAAGGGGCTGCAGCGATTGGGGGAAGTCGGCGCCTATGAACCGCTACCGATTGGCAGGCAGGCAGCCCTCGTCGGCCGGGTTGGGTTTTGGCTACTCACAGTCGCGGTTTTGGGGATGGGGGTCGCAATCGTCGACATCGAGAGCCGTGGGGGAGTTGCATATTGGGACCTGCTACTCGTTGGTCTCGTAGCCGCCGCTGGGATCATGTACCGCAGGCGAGCTGCATTCATGTTGGGCGACTTCGAACCTTCCGAATAAGGGGCTTGCACAAGAAAGGCCACGTCACCCGCTCAAGCGGGAGACGACACCGCTGGTGTCAACCCATGACCATGGTTCTGTCAACGGTAGGACGCGGGAAGGCCCGCCGAGCAAAACGCTCGACGGGCCTCTCCTCAGCGGTCAGTTGATCGACTAGTACTGGGGTTTGTCCGTCTTCGGGTCGAGCTTCGCCCACCACTTCTTGGCAGTATCGATCCCGCCTATCCCGAATGCGATGGCACCTGTCACCAGAATCGATAGGGGCAGCCACTGCAGCAGCGTCGCCTGGATATTCTCCGTGACTCCGGGTGCGAAGTTGAGCGTGTCGAGCGCAGCCAGTGCACCGATGACGATGATCGCCCAGCGGACAAGCACGGCCAGCCAACTCATGTTGCGACTTTCGGCAAAGGGTCGGACGACTCCCGCAGCCCATCCGGCAACCGCACCGGCGACGAACACGATGAGGAGTGCCACAACCACCAGCGGCAGGTAGGCGATGAGTGTATCGAGCAGCACCGTTAGTCGGTCGATCCCGAGTACTTCGGCGGCGATCTGCAAGAAGATGATCATCACGAGGTAGTAGAGAACCTGAGCCACGAGGCGCGGCCCGGAAGTTCCAGCCTGCTCGAGCATCGGCTCAATACCCGACGCCTCGGTCAGCTTGCGGGCGCCGACCTTGTTGAGGATCTTCTCGAGCCACTTGCGGGCGAAGCCCGCTACCCAGCTTCCGATCCAAATGATGAGTAGAGCAACGATGAGTTTGGGAATGAAGTTGCCGATTCCAGAGCCGAGTTCCTTGAACGAGTCCGTCAGCCGATCGACGAACGACAGGTCGATTTGTGCGATTACGGGCATGGGTGATCCTCCTCGTGGTCTCCCGCGACACTCAATAGACCCGGGATTGACGCAGCAGTTCCCAAAACAATGGTTTGAGTGGTCGAATCACGTCTGTGGCCCCCCTCGCTTCGCGTGTCGGTGAAACCTCTCCCCCCGGCAACAAGCGAGGCTCGCTGATTTAGGCGACTCCTCCCCCTCTGTCTCGAAGACTCGACATCTCCCCCACGATGCCGTGGGGGAGAAACGTGATGGAGGCGTGGACGAGTAGTTGGGCGTTCTCCTCCCACGGAGGGGGGTCGGCGGCTGAACCGTGAGCGGGGCCTCAACTACCCCGACGCTGTACGCGGGTCCCAGGTGCCTTCCTCGTAGCCTTCGATGAACCAGGCGGCGGCCATCCAACCGTCGATATCCTCAGCGAGGATGCGGGCGTTCGGGTCGCCTTCGGTCGCGATGACGATCAGCCGGCCCTCCGAATCCTGGACCAACGCCCACCGACGGTCGGGAGACAACCTCGCCCAGTCGAACCGGTAGTCGGCCGGACCCTCGGCTGCGAGTGCGATTCGCTCATTCCCCTCGGCATCTTCGAGGATGATCTGCGCGACGTCGCGATCTCCCTCTATGAAGACGTTGAGGCCGTCTTCGTAGACCGCGAAGTCCCGGCCGGCCGGACCACCCTCGTCCATTTGAAATGCGATTCGATCCACGGTCTCGCCGGTGGTCGGATCGACCAAGCGGAAGTCGTCGCCGCGAGGTCCGAACTCCTCGATGATCAGCAGGCCGTCGGGAGTCCAACCGGGTGTGAACTCTCCGAAGCCTATGTTGCCGTCACACAGGACCTCGGTCGGTTCGCCGCCGCTTGCCTGAACAACGCTCACGCAGAGGTCGCCATCCTCCCAAACGGCGAACGCGACTCGACCTTGAATCTGAGAATCGGGGTTGTCGGCGAGATATGGAAAGTCGGGGAGCGGGATGAACGCGAACGTCAATACCAGACCCACCACGACGCCGACCACCACTACCGACGCAACAATCGATGTGACGACCTTGCGCGTATCGGTCATGAGCCGACCTCCTCCACTTGCGCTCCGGCCTCGGCGATGTCCTCTTTGATCTCACCCATCAACCGGGCGAGAGCCACGGCGCCTGCGATCAGCGCCGCACCAGAGATCAGCAGGGCAACCGGCGCGCCAAGCGAATCGCCGAAGTAGTGGAAAACCACCTGCGGGACGAAGATGAACACACCTGCCGAACCGATAGCCAGTAATACGATCTGCCGGAGAGTCACGCTGGCAACGATCAACAATCCTGCCACCAGCACACCTAGAAGTAGCGGCCATCCCTGTTCGTCGACGGCCAGCAACTGCACGCCGATCAAGGAGGCGACGCCTCCCAAGGCGTAGCCGGTGATGACCGGGCGAATCAGGGTTCCCCAGGTGAGGAACAGCCACACCGTCCCGAGTGCCCAGAGGCCAAGGCCGTAGGCCTCGTCCGGCCACTCTGCTACGAGGATCAATCCGACCAACGCCATCCACAGACCAGCAGCAAATGCCACCTGTTGGAGGCTCTGGGTGCGGAATCTCCAAAGGATGAATGCAATAACGGCGGCAGCAAGAGAGCCGACGAGCATCGCTGTTTCATCTGCCGTTTCGAAACCGTCAACGGAGAGAATGCCGAAGCTGAAGCCCGCGCCTACGACGGCGAAGAACCACAAGAACCCCGCCAGTCGGCGGATTGCCTCGAGCGGTGAGTTCCGCAGCACCCAACCTGCACCCAGGAGCCCGATGGTCACCGTACCAAGGAGTGCCAGTCGACCCCACAATTCGAGGTCTGCCCAGAACTCCTGAGCCAGGATCAGAACCGCGATCACGGCGAGCGCGCCGCCGAGGTAACCGAGCGCCTCGACGATCAATGGAACACGGCGTTCCTCTTGCTTTGCGGCTGCGGCCTCGTAGGCAAGAATCCGCTTGGATTGGTCCTCGGTGATGAGTCCGGCGGCGGCCCAACGAGACAGTTTCTCTTGCAGCATGTCTGCCTCCTCTTTGACCCCATCATCACTCAATAGGGGTGTGATGCCATCAGGGTCACACCCCTATTGTCTCTCAGGGAACCCCGGGAGGGCGTGATTCCCTGGCATGAGTCCGGTTGGCTCGACCCACCTCGGGTCCGCTATCCTGTTTGCCGGAGCCCGGCGTGTGCCGGGCTTTGATGCCGGGATACCCAAGCGGCCAAAGGGAGCAGACTGTAAATCTGCCGTCAACGACTTCGGAGGTTCAAATCCTTCTCCCGGCACAGGGCGCGATTGCACGCCTATACAATCTGTTTGGTCGGTGTTCAGGCTCGTACGTGTCTGGGCTTCCGGCCCCGTTGACAACATAGGTTTTGGTCCACGGTTCAAGCTCAAACCTGCTTGGCCCGATGTGGTGTTGTACTTACAAGTGAATAGGTGGTTGGCGGTTCAGGCCGAGAAATGCGTAGCATTTTCTCGCACGTGTCTGGGCCTCCGGCCCAACTGACAACATAGATTTTGGTCCACGGTTCAAGCTGAGAAGTGCAAAGCACTTCTCAAACCTGCTTGGCCCGAAGGGCCAAGCAGGCCCCCTTAGCTCAGCTGGCAGAGCGCCTCCATGGTAAGGAGGAGGTCTCCGGTTCGAGTCCGGAAGGGGGCTCGCTGTTCTCGCCGCCATTGGGCTGGGACAGTATCTTTCAGCAAAATGGCGGCGTAGCTCAGAGGTAGA
>JBLYYS010000112.1:0-12297 GCA_048550235.1 Acidimicrobiia bacterium
AGTCGCCTGCGGGAACGTCTGCGACGCCCTCAGCACCATTTGCCACGCCCGAGAACAGGGCCCCATCGTTGGCGAGGATGTCGACGAGGGGGGCGGCAGCGGTGTGACGCACAGTCACGCGACCGTTGCCAGCGTCGATAGCTGAGATGTCATTGACCCACACGGTGATCTTCGGAGCGCCGTCACCATCGAGGTTCGCCTCGATCGTGGCGTTGGCGCCGGCCGGGAGGGTGACCAGCTCGGTCAAGGTGGGCTCCGAGGCCGGGTCCGCGTCGGCAACCCGGATATCAATGTCGTAGTCGGCTGCCGGGAGGGTCAGCGGGTCGGTAACCGTTCCGTACTCGAAATCTTCGAGGGTGAGGGCGTCGTTGACGTAAACGTCGACCGTCAGGCCGGGTACACCGTGAACAACGGTGACAGTTCCATCAGTTGTTTGCGCCAACGCAGTGGCGGGCACCAGCATCAGCATCAGTGCGACGAGCGTCATCATGGCTTTGCGCATGGTCTCGTTCCTTTCGGATAGTTGAGAGACTTCTCTACTCATACGGTGTGAACCAGCTTCCGGATGAGCATTTAGTGATAAACCAGATCTTCCGTAAGATGGGCACATGGAGACCATGACTCTGCAGGAGGCGGCAGACCGACTCGGCACTCACTACATGACGGTGTATCGGTACGTGCGCCTCGGCCGACTCCCTGCCCGCAAGGTAGGCGGCACCTGGCAGGTGGAAGTATCAGACGTCGAGGCGCTGAGGCGTGGAGACGAGCAGGCGGTCCGCCCACGGCCCTCCGCCGACTGGTCAACCAGGCTCGAATCACGAATCCTCGAAGGTGACGAAGCCGGAGCCTGGGGCGTGATTGAAGCAGCCCTGGCATCGGCGAACACCCCTAGCCAGATCTACACCGACTTGATCATCCCCGCCCTCACTTCCATCGGATCGAAGTGGCACAAGGGTGATGTGTCTGTAGCCCAGGAGCACCTGGCAACGGCCGTGGTGATGCGCTTGATCGGACGTATGGGCCCCCATTTCGCACGGAAGGGAAGACCGAAAGGGGTTGTGGTAGTTACGACACCTGCTGGGGAAAGACACGCGATACCTTCACTCATGGTCGCCGACCTACTGCGCGGTGCCGGATTTCAGGTCCTGGACCTGGGAACCGACGTCCCTCCCGATTCCCTTGGACAGATCCTCGAGCAGGTCGACGGCCTCACCGCCGTCTGCGTCAGCTCCACGAGGGTCGGCGCCGACCGAGCGGTGCGCGCCACGACGCGCTGCATCAGAGCATCCGCGCCGGGGGTGCCAATCCTCATCGGTGGAGCTTCCATCGCCGACAGCGACCACGCCGTCGCGTTGGGTGGCGACGGTTGGGCGCCGGACGGCCCGGGAGCGGTCGAACTCGTGATGGGCACTCTGACCTAGCAGTCGGACGCAGCCGCACCGACCGGAACCAGTCAATTACCTGTCTGATGGTTCCGCCCTTGCTCGCATTGGACGCTCAACAAGGGCTGGGTTCCTATCCCAGCGGCAACGTCGCGGCGGTCTATTCCCCCAAGTGAGGACTCTCCCGAGTCTCCGGTCTGGCGCGCTCCCCGACGCCGCCCGGGTAGAGATTCCGAACAACAAATCACTACCAATCTCCTCGACCCCCTTGACGGCTCAAACTTTTAGTGCTAAAAATACCTCAGCATCATTTAGTGCTAAAAGGGAGAAGCCGTGAAGACGTCCACAAGACAAGACGACATCGACTTGGTGAATCAGATCGCAGCGGGCCACGAGGGGGCTCTAGCCGAGGTCTATCGCCGGCATGGCGGTCCCGTACTAGGGCTTGCCAAGAGACTCCTCAGGGATCCGAACCTCGCCGAAGAGGTGGTGCAGGAGGTCATCCTTCGCCTGTGGAACAACCCTGAAAAGTTCGACGGCACCCGCGGATCACTTCGGTCCTTTCTCCTCGCACACACCCACGGACGAAGCATTGACCTCATCCGCTCAGAGTCGGCGCGCCGTATACGGGAGGAACGGGACGCACAACTCGCCGTCGAGGCGGGTCTCAGTCTCGAGGAAGAGGTTTGGGAGATGGCTCTCGCAGACCACGTTCGCCAGGCTCTCGCAGAGCTCGACGAAGGGGTCCGCAAAGCAATCGAACTCGCCTACTTCGGCGGACACACCTACCGGGAGGTAGCCGAACTGCTGAATACGCCGGAGGGAACAATCAAGAGCCGGATCCGTTCGGGCCTACAGTCGCTCAACGGGCTATTGACGAAGGCAGGACTGGCTCCCATCAGTTGAGAGAAACGATGTCGATCAAAGTGGACCATCAGAAATTTCAAGAGTTACTAGGTGCCTATGCCCTCCACGCAGTGGAGGATGATGAGTCTTTGATGATGCAACTCCACGTTGATCAATGCTCCGAATGTCGATCTGAACTCGACCAGCACCTGGACGTCGTCTCGCTTCTCTCGTCAACCGAACGGTTCGCTCCGACCGCCCTGTGGGAGACGATCACCAACAGAATTCAAGACACCAAACCAGTGGGCGAATCGGGCGTTGACCAGAAGCGCTCCCCGACAGTCGTTGCACTGAAGCCCAACTGGCTCAAACGATCTGCAGCTATCGCAGCCGTCCTCGCCATCTTCAGCACCTCGGTCATACAGACTGCCAGACTCAACAGCATCAACGCCGAGCTTGCCGTCGAGCAAGCCACCGTGGCTGCTCTCACTGACGAACTCCGCGCGCCACCGTTTGAGGTGGCCCTGGCACAGGCGCGCTCGAACGGCCAAGGGCAGCTGGTAAACCTCGGATCCCAGGTCAGCGGGTCAAACGCGATCATCGTTCTGATGCCCGACGGAACCGGCTACCTGGCCGAGCACACTCTTCAGCCGCTCCCTGCCGATCGCACATATCAGCTGTGGGCAATCGTCGACGGCAAGATCATCTCCGCTGGTGTCCTCGGACCGAATCCCGGCGTGGTGCCCTTCCGGATCGACCCGGACGGGTTCGCCGGCTTTGCAATAACTGAGGAATCGGTCGGCGGAGTCGAAGCCTCTGCAAACGATCCTGTGGTTGCCTGGCTCGACGCCTGATACGACGGAGCGGGACCAAACGACCACATGAAGGTGCATCAGGATCGCCTAGAGGAGCAGACCACCGGGCTGGTGTGGTTCAGACGCGACCTTCGGCTGCGGGACAACCCAGCATGGGGCGCCGCCACCTCACAACACGCCCGGGTTGTCGCCCTCTTCGTGCTGGACCCGACGCTGTTCCGAGCCGGAACCCCACGCAGTGACCACCTCCTCCACCAACTGCGGTCCCTCGATCAGAGCCTGGCCGAGCGTGGGGGCCGGCTCCTGGTGCGGCAGGGCGACCCGGCACGATTGATTGTGGCCGAGGCCGAAGCCTCCGACGCGGCCGCCGTCTACTGGAATCGCGACGTGAGTCCCTCATCCCAACGAAGAGATGCAGCAGTCGAAGCAGCTCTGCCCCTGCCCGTCCGAACCTGGTACGGGTCGCTCGTCCATCCACCAGGCCACTTGACCACTCAGACCGGCGACCCCTACAGGGTGTTCACTCCCTTCTACCGTCGTTGGCTGCAAGCGGGCTGGGATCACTGGCCGGAACCCCGCCTAGTAGACATCGCCGCCGACCCGGGTGAAGGGATACCCGAACCGGAGACTGCCGCGCGGTATGAGCCGGGAGAGTCGGCTTCCCTCCGCCGATTGGCTGATTTTGCAGACCGAGTGGGCGGTTATCCGGAGGCGAGGGATCGCCCGGATTGGGATTTGACCTCCAGACTGTCGATAGATCTCAAGTACGGAACGATTGCGCCCCGCACCGTCATCTCCGCTCTGCCCTCTGAGTCTTCGGACGCCTTTGTGCGACAGTTGGCCTGGCGTGACTTCTATGCCCAGATACTCCACGCGTTTCCGCACACCCTGGATCGCTCGATGCGTTCGGAGTACGACAAGGTCCAATGGAGGGATGATCCCGATGGCTTCGAAGCCTGGCGGAAGGGCGAGACCGGATACCCAATCGTCGACGCCGGAATGCGGCAACTGGCTGCCGAAGGGTGGATGCACAACCGCGTCCGGATGATTACCGCCTCATTCTTGGTCAAGGATCTCCTCGTCGATTGGCGGCTGGGCGAGCAATACTTCCGGCGTCTTCTCCTCGACGGTGACGTCGCGCAGAACGTTGGCAACTGGCAGTGGATCGCCGGTACCGGAGCAGATGCCGCCCCCTACTTCCGTGTCTTCAACCCGGTCACGCAAAGCCGCAAGTTCGACCCGAACGGCGATTACATTCGTCGCTGGGTCCCGGAGCTGAAGAACCTGGACGCATCCGATATCCATTCGCCGTGGACGGCCTCCCCCCTCGATCTCGTTGCTGCGGGAGTATCACTGAACGACGACTATCCGGGTCCCATTGTCGACCATTCACTCGCCCGGCAACGAACACTCGATGCATACGGGAGAGCAAGAGGAGAGAATCCGTGACTACATCCTTTGTCGACAAAGCGCTCGACGTGTCGATCGCGCCCGGTTTCAGCAGTATCGGTTTCAGGGTTCGCCGACGGTCCTGGACACCAGTGACGGATTCACTCGAGGGCCGGACAATCGTCGTGACCGGCGCTACCAGCGGACTGGGAAAGGCATCGGCAACCACCCTTGCTCGATTGGGTGCCAGGGTCATCCTGGTCGGTCGGGACGAACACAAGACCAGATCCGTGGTGGCCGAGATCGAAACGACGACTGGCAGCAACTCCGTCCACCATCAGATAGCCGATCTGAGCCTGCTCGCGGATGTCCGGAAGCTCGCCGATCGGCTGCTGAGCGAGGAGCCCACCATTCACGTGTTGATCAACAACGCCGGCACGCTCTTCAATGAACGCTCGGTTACGTCGGAAGACATAGAAAGCACTCTCGCCACCAATCTGCTCGGGCACTTCCTACTCACCAACATGCTGATCCCGAAGTTGATCGAATCGGCCCCGGCTCGAATCATCAACGTGTCCTCCGGAGGCATGTACGGCCAGAGGCTGTCGGTTTCGAACCTCCAGAATGATCGTGGTGAGTACAAGGGAGCTGCCGCCTATGCCCGCGCCAAGAGAGGACAGGTCATACTCACCGAGCTGTGGGCCGAGCAACTGGAGGGTCGGGGCGTGACCGTCAATGCCATGCATCCCGGATGGGCAGACACACCGGGCGTTGAGCATTCGCTGCCAACATTCCACAAGATCACCAGACCCCTTCTTCGTACACCGTCGGAAGGGGCCGACACAATCGTCTGGCTGGCAGCAAGCGACGAGCCGGCTTCCGAGAGCGGCTTGTTCTGGCACGATCGCCAACCAAGACCAACGCACAAGACAAAACGGACGAGGGAACGCTTCAAGAGCCGCCGGGAACTATGGGACGCTCTGAGCGAGATCTCCGGCTGGAACCAAAAAGGCCCACTCGACTCGACCGTGCAATGAGGCGTCAAGCCCAGTGGAACTCCGGTATGCCCAGCTTCGCCTCGCCGGGTACACCATGTTTGATGAGCGTGAAGCTGAGCAGGGCGGCCGCCAGAGGCACCGGGTAATGGGCATGCATCTGCAAGGAGCCGACTGTGGCTAGAACCTTGTCGTGCTCCCTCAGTTCCCAGGTGGTATTGAACAAACCGCCGCCGGTGGGTAAGAGGACGTACGCATAGTCGCGCCCGTTGATGCCGTAGGAGCGGTCCCCGCGCGAGGATCCGACTGCAAGCTTGCCCTTCTTGCTGGTAATACGTGGCTCGAGGTACTTCCCCCTGTCGAGCGCGGTCACCCGCCACGTGGTCCCCTCCGGTAGTTCGACCCGCCTTCCCCGGCCGAAGAACACTCGAAACCATCCGTCGCGGCCCAGCTTGGCGAGGACCTCACCGTCCTCTGAATAGAAGACTGAGGTTGGAAAGAACAATGTGCCAACGCGTCGCAGCGATGCTGTGCCGAGAACGGTGTCCATGCTTAGAACACTAGGTTGGTTCGGAGGCGTCAACCACACCATTTCCAGCGCTCGAAGGAATCCGCCGTCGGAAAACAACGGTCGAGAACGGGAGGTATCCACTCCCTATTCTCTTGCCTTTCCGGTCACTCCAGGTAGGCGTCGATGTAGATGTGTCACCGATGCTCCCGCGATCATGAACGACGGGAAACAACAGTGGTTTCGCCGGAGGCCCCGGCAAACCTCCCACCGAAATAGACCTTGAATGCCCAGCGAGACAGCCGATCTCCGGCCAGCCGGTACTGGAGTGCATTGCCGTACAGTTGAAGGAGGTAGACCTTGCCGCGGTTCTCGGAATCGCAGTAGCGGTCTTTGGCCGGATTCCAGATACCGCCGTAGGCGACCGCTTCCAATCCATTGGCAACCGCGTACGCAACCGACTCGGCGATGATGGCTTCGTAGGCGTGGTGCGTGTTCGTAGAACGATCGAAGCCGCCCTCAGAGAGTTCGAGCCGATCACTGTGCTGAACGAAGGACTGCAAACCTCTGACGGTCCCATCATCGCCCTCGGTGAAGATGTGCACTGCGTCTTGACACGTGGTGAAGAAGTCTCCACATGCTCTACGTGCGTAATCCTTGAACAGCCATCGTCCCATGCCGCCATGATGCCGATACGTAGCCAGCACCAACTCTGAGAAGCGCCGAGCGAGGTCCGGCTCTACCGGCCCCCGGCGGACGTGCACCGTCCCGCCGGCTTTCGCGTGATCCCGCAGGTGCCGCCGAAGCCGCTTGTGCAGGGCAAGGAAGTCGTCCACTGTTGAGTATCGACGGCAGTCGATCTCTCCGAGCTGGTAGTCGGTCTCTAGCAGACGGTGCTTTACCAGAGGCAGGGCGGCGCGTATGTCGTCGTCAATTCGACCGAAATACATGGCGTAGTACATGCTGCGGCGCGCCATGGCGTTGAGGAGAGCGGCCGCCACCTTCGGGCGATCCGCCCGCTCGGTGTAGTAGATGCTTGTGTCCCATCCGACGTGGTTGCCCTCTCCCAACAGTTGCTTGATCGACACGAAGGGTCGAAGACTCATCAGGCTCGTTACGCCGAGCAGCATCCCGTTCGGGTCGTATGCACGGAGGAGCTGAAAGAAGCGCCCGGAGGGTGGGATGATCGCCAGCATGCTCGGCGATATGCCGCGCTGAGCGAGATCGGATTGAAGGGCCAGGCGCTCATCTCGTCGCAGGGGTTCGGCCGAGACGGAGACCCGAGCAGGCATACGTGGATCCAGCATCGCTCAAGCACCTCCTTGGCTCGCCGGGCTGACTGTGAAGTCCCAGGCTATCGGCCGTGAAACTCTTGGAAAACCGCGCCATAGACATCACCGTCGCCGGGAGGGCCTCAGTGCCGCTTCCGGATCGCCCGAGCAGGTCTCTTGCCGAACCGGGAGGAGCCCGGGCCTCGCACCCGGGCTCCGCGTCACGATCCGGTGGGCTCAACCCTTCTTGCTGTCCTTGGTATCAACCCGCCACTCCGTCGTTATCCTGCCGTCGTCGGCAACGAGCGACAACAGGGTGGCATCGGGGTTCTGGTTGACCGCCTTCTTGATCTCCTTGGCGATCTCTTTGTTGAACTCGTCCCTGATCTCTTCGGGGACCGTCCACCCGTTGTAGAAGGCTTCGGTGATATCAACCGCCAGGGTTCCATCGGTGACCGTTAGCTCAACCCGGAGATTGGCCACGTAATCACCGTTCTCGTCGACGCCCTCAACGTCGAGCCATAGGACTCCATCGTCGATGCTCACGTCCACGGAGTTGTTGTCCGGGTCCCTCTCGAACTCGGCAGCCAGCGACTCGGCCGTGATCTCACCGTCTACTTGTAGGGACCCGTCTTGGTTCCTTTCGATGTTGACGCTGCACGCACTGAGCAGCAGCGCCAGAGCAGCTATGGCCGCCATCAGCAATGTCTTTCTGGAACGCATTTCGCACCTCCTGTGGCTTTGTTGCTTCCAAGGACATTTGACGGGATATGCCGCGGCAGTCCCAGTAACAGCGGTCACAGCGTCCCGTGCAGTATTCACGAGCCCGTATGACAGAAGTCATAAAGTCTCCCTGGCGAGCGCCCTGGACCCGATAATGGCCTGTATGAAACGAATAGCCATCGAACCGGGTTTGCTGAGATTGTTCCGATGGTTCGTGGCAATTCGGCTCGCATTGCTCGTGTTCTTGAAGTTGGCCAGTCAGGAGCGGGCCGACGGCGATCTGCTGTTCGTTCCGGAGCCGGGGATATTCATTCTCAGCTTGCTGCTGGCGTATCTGGTGGCAAGGCCGCTTCAGGATCGGTTCGGCAAGTGGTACCTCCCGATTGCCCTGTGGGCTTCAGCGGTTGGGCCGCTGGTCGAGAACGGGGTTACGGTTGCGGCCCGCTTGGCGGAAGGTGCCAGCGCCAACGAGGCGATCGCCGACTACTGGTTGCTGTTCTTCTATCTCTTCGTCCCATTGATCCTGGTCGCCTGGCAATACCGGTTCCGCTGGGTTCTGCTCTTCGCCGGCGGGACCTTCTTCCTCGACGCCGCACTCACAATGAGTCAGCTGGAATCCATCGGCGCCGACATCACGTTGCTCGGCGCA
The DNA here is from genome assembly GCA_048550235.1 of Acidimicrobiia bacterium. Classification (GTDB taxonomy): domain Bacteria; phylum Actinomycetota; class Acidimicrobiia; order Spongiisociales; family JAHEDJ01; genus JAHEDJ01. The sequence continues at coordinate 8,579 of JBLYYS010000112.1, forward strand.
CTCATGTTGGGTCGGGCCGCACTGCTGGCGTTCACCGGTTTGATCATCGTCAAGCTGGTTGGTGCTCTCCGCTCCCAACGCAAGGCACTTGCGCAAGCTGCCGTCAACCGTGAACGCCTGGCGATGAGCGAGGAGCGGCGGCGTTTGGCACGTGAGTTGCACGACACCCTGGCCCACACCCTGAGTGCTGTGGCAGTACAACTGGAAGGGGTAGACAGCATTTGGGATGAGGACCCGGAAAGGGCCAGAAGCATGCTCACCTCCTCACTCGAATCCGCTCGATCTGGATTGACCGAGGCTCGACACTCGATCAACGCTCTTCGCGCTTCTCCCGTCGATGAGGCCGGCTTGACGACTGCCCTCTTTGAGTTGTGTCGATCTGTCTCGGAATCGTCGAAAGTCAGGGCAACCTTGTCGGTCGATAGCATCACCAAGCTGCCGACTGAGGTCGAACACACTGCGTACCGCATTGCCAGGGAGGCTCTGACCAACGTGGTCCGTCACGCCGGCGCCGACCGGGCCACGGTCACGCTGAACGCCAATGGGAATCAAGTTGTCATGGCGGTGGTGGACAACGGCAGAGGATTCGACCCCACCAAGGAAGCCAATACTGATCGCCACGGCCTGCGCGGGATGCATGAGCGGGCACAATTGATCGGGGCGCAACTCGACATCCGCCGATCAGACGGCGGCGGAACCGCCGTGGAGCTGACCATGGACAAGACCGAATGACCATACGAATAGTGGTGTGTGACGACCAGGATCTCGTCAGGGATGGCCTGCAAGCGATTCTGTCGACGGCGCCGGGCATGGAGATCGTAGGCGAGGCAGCCGACGGCGAGACCGCGCTCGAACTCGTTGAGAAACTGTCCCCGGACGTTGTGTTGATGGACTTGAGAATGCCCGGAATGAACGGTATCACCGCCACCAGAAAGATCACCAACCGATTCGACGGCGTCAAGGTGCTCGTCCTCACAACCTACGACGCACCTGAGTGGGTCGAAGATGCGATCACCGCAGGAGCCGCCGGATATCTGCTGAAGGACTCGCCCCGCGCTCGCCTCATCGACGCCATCAAGGGAACTGCTGCGGGCCGGACCCACGTCGATCCGGGAGTGGCGGGCCAGCTGTTTGACCGGGTGACCCGGACGCCGCGCGCTCCCGGCGACACGACCATCGTTGCCGACCTGAGCGAACGCGAACTTGAAGTCCTGCAGGCGCTCGGCGGTGGACTGACCAATACTGAAATTGCGGAGCGGCTTTATCTCTCTGAAGGAACGATCCGCAACTACGTCAGCTCCATTCTCAGCAAACTCGAGGTTTCGGACCGTACCCAGGCGGCGGTCCTGGCGATACGGCACGGAATCGTGGATTCCGTCTAGAGGGCACCGTCTACTCTTCTCGCACCATGAAGCCCTCGAGTCAACTGACAGGGGCGGACAAGTTCCGCCGGTTGCGGCCACTCGCTGAGGCCGCCCTGGAACAGACTGTGTGGCCTTCTCGATCGATGGGGCAGTTCGGAGAGGCGGTACGCACGTGTTCTGCTGTAGCGACCGATCGGAGCAGACTCACCTCATGAGACTCAGACAAAGGTCCTGCACCGCCCGGCGGAGTAATCCCTGATGGACGCATCACAAGGGCTGCTGTTCCTCGGGGGTCTAGTGCTCCTAGTCGGAGGCGCTGAACTGCTGGTTCGGGGCGCCTCCAACCTTGCGACCGCATTGGGCATACCGCCTCTGGTCGTCGGACTGACGGTGGTTGCGCTTGGTACCAGCGCACCGGAGCTGGCGATCAGCGTCGGATCCGTTCTATCGGGCGAGGCCGCCCTTGCAGTCGGCAACGTGGTGGGCTCGAACATCGCCAACGTGCTTCTGATCCTCGGACTCACCGCCTTGATCGCCCCTCTGGTTGTCAAATCGCAACTCGTGCGGTTTGACGTTCCGGTAATGATCGGGGCGTCTCTATTGGTGTGGGCCCTGGCGGCAGACGGCGATATCGATCGCAAGGAGGGCCTCTTGCTGATTCTCCTCCTGGTGACATACATCGGTGTGTTGATCCGCAAGAGCCGCACGGAGCAATCCGAGGTCATCGAGGAGTTCGAATCGGCTCTCAAGCAACCGCAGTCACCGCCGCTCGTGAACATCGGTCTGGTCGTAGCCGGGCTGGTGCTGCTGGTCGTAGGATCCAACCTGCTGCTAGACGCAGCCGTCGCAATAGCTGCCGAGCTGGGTCTATCCGAGCTGGTAATCGGACTCACCCTCGTGGCGGCCGGAACTTCTCTCCCTGAAATCGCAACATCGATTCTGGCGGCAGTACGCGGCCAGCGGGACATCGCCGTCGGAAATGCCATCGGCTCCAACCTGTTCAACCTCCTGGCGGTGCTCGGCATCACTTCAGTGGTAGCGGAGAACGGTGTAGCCGTGGCCATCGGAGCGTTGGACTTCGATATCCCGTTCATGGTGGCGGTCGCGATTGCCTGTCTCCCGATCTTCCTGACCGGACACCTGATCGCCCGCTGGGAGGGCGCGGTGTTCGTCGGCTACTACCTGGCCTATACGGCCTATCTTGTGCTCAACGCCACAGAACATGACCTCCTCGAACCATTCTCCTCAGTGATGATTCAGTTCGTGGTGCCGCTGACCATCGTGACGATCGTTGCCTCGCTGCTCGGATGGAGGCGCCGGTTTGCCGCGCCTGTATGAGGGGTGCATGAATCTTCCTTGGAAAGAGGCCGACCGAAGGACTCTGTTGATCAGTGCATACGAACGCTAGATCTCCTCACGCGATCTGAGCCGGACCGTCGACACGAAGGCCCTGATCGTCGCTCCGGCCGCGGTCAAGAAGTCTGCGCCGGCACAGATGGGGGTCCTGTTCGGTGTCCTCTACTGGATGACCGGTTCGGTGTGGGCGCCGATGCTCCTGCACATCGTCGTCGACCTGAACAGCGGTTGGCTCAACTGGCAAATCGTGCGCGAGGACGCTCTCGACGACCCGGCCAAGCCCGCCGCGGCGTCGCTGTTTGAGCAGGAACTCGGCGGTTCTCAGTAAGACGTAAGAAGAAGAACCGGGAGGACGGTGCCAGCGTCCTCCCGATCACTCTCTCCGTGCTGCGAAGCAACGTGTGTCGCTTCGGGTGTTGTTTGTCCGGTCGACATCAATCTCTGACACCTGTCAGGATTCACGTGCATCCGGACAAACAACGCATATGGACACCATGAGGGGGAGGACCGCAATCGACGTCGATGCAAGATTCACGTCGATGTTCGAGCACCACTACAACGAGGTGCTCGCCTACTGCGCCCGTCGCGGAACCAGGTCCGGGGCCGATGATGCGGCAGCCGAGGTATTCGCCGTAGCCTGGCGGCGCATCGATGACATCGACTGGGACACGGCGAGGCCCTGGTTGTACGGAATCGCCCGCGGGGTGATGAACAACCGCTTCCGGACACTGAAGCGTCAGGGTCGACTTGCCAAGAAGGTGGCCTCAATGGCTCCGCCTTCTGGTGACAGTCCCGAAGTCATCGTCGTCCGTCGGGCCCAGGATTCCGCGGTGGTAGGCATACTCGAGCTACTCAAACCATCGGATCAAGAAGTCTTGATGTTGGCGGCTTGGGAAGAGCTCACCGCACCGGAAATAGCTGTGGCCCTAGGCATCTCCACCTCGGCCGCTGAACAAAGGCTCCATCGTGCCAAACGGCGTTTCGCCAAGAAGATGGAGC
>JBLYYS010000113.1:0-7259 GCA_048550235.1 Acidimicrobiia bacterium
GTGAAACCGTCCAGTACATCTCGTACTCCGCCATTCGAAGTTGTCTCACCGGATGCAAAGGCGGCCAATGCTTCGTCCAATGATCCGATGATGGCCAGCAATCCGGCATCGAAGTCTCCGTTTGCGAAGAAGCTGTTCCCGACCCCTGCGATCGAATCAAAATCGCGTGGAACACCGTTCAGCCCCGGGCCGTGTTGGACCGTGGTCACTCTTGAATTGAGATCTACGGCAATGACGATCCCGTCGTTCAGTTCGGGATCACCTACTCCCCAGGCATCGCCGAGATCAACGGCAAAACTCTCAACCGATCGGCCACCAGTGTCGTCGACGATCACAACTGCTGTTTCGTGACCGTAGGTCGCTACCAACCTCCCAACGGCCTCTTCGAGGGCGGCGTCGTCCTCGATCACCCCAACGGTGTCCGTCACCGCTCCATCGCAGGTGATCCCTTCGAACGCGGGACATTCCAGCGACTGTGCCATGGCCGCCGAAGGCAATAGGACTGCCAGCAAAGCGACTACCGGTATAGAGATTGACTGTCCAAGACGGAACCGCACGAGGCTCCTTTCATGTTCCATGTTTCACGCTAGCGCCGGATTCCGGCGACCCGGAGCCCAACCCCCGAGTCCCTGAGACCAAACCAGGGACGCACCCCGATGTCGTCGACCGGTAGATCTGGTCTCCTGGGGTCTGAACCAGGAGGAACGATGAAGACGATGTGGACGACTGCAAAGCAACTGGCCCGGCAAACACCGGTCGAACGAGACCGATACATCGATTTTCTGAGGCTGTTCGCAATCGTCGTCGTCGTGTTGGGACACTGGTTGATGGCGGTCATCGTGGTGAGGGACGGAGAAGTAGAAGTCGATCACTTGTTGGCGTTGGCTCCAGGTGCTCAGTACCTGACATGGATACTGCAGGTGATGCCGGTGTTCTTCATCGTCGGAGGCTTCGCCAACGCTATGTCATGGTCCTCATCGCAGCGCGTTGGACGGAAGTACTCGGAATGGCTCCAATCTCGCACGACGCGGCTGTTGAGACCCACAACGGTCTTTGCGGCTGTCTGGGCTGGAGCGACCGTCCTGCTGATGACAATGGGAGTCGATCCTGCGACTCTTCGGATGGCCACCCAGGCCGTCGCGGTGCCGCTTTGGTTCCTGGCCGTGTATCTGGGCATAGTGGCGCTGGCCCCGTTGATGGTTCGCCTCGATCGACGGTATGGCTGGTCCGTCCCGCTGTCGCTCGCCTCGGCGGCACTGGTCGTCGACTACCTCCATCACGGGATCGGCGTTCCGGTCGTCGGGTGGTCGAACTTCCTGTTCGTATGGCTGGCAGTGCACCAGATCGGCATTCTGTGGCAGCGAGGCGCCTTGCCACGAAGGATCTCCGGCAATCTGGCGGTTGCAGCCGCCGGTCTCGTCGGGTTGTACCTCCTGACCGTGATCGGACCATATCCGACCAGCATGGTCGGGGTTCCGGGATCGGCCTGGACCAACAACCTGCCGCCGACGGTTGCCCTCATTGTGCTGGCGGTGGTGCAGACCGGAATGATGCTGGTTCTGCGCCGGCCCGTCACCGCCTGGCTTCAGCGCCCGTCAATGTGGACATGGGTCATAGCCGGCAACGGTCGGATCATGACTATCTACCTGTGGCATATGACGGCGATGATCACAGTGGCAGGCCTTGGGTTGCTGGCAGGTGGGTCCGGTCTCGCGATCAACCCACTAACCGGAACCTGGTGGTGGTCACGTCTGATCTGGATAGCGGTGCTGCTGATACCACTTGCCGGTCTGACAAGCCTGTTTGGATCGTTCGAAGCAAATCGGGTGGCGCACCCGGCGAGGAATTCTGCGGTCGTCGTCGGAGTAGTGGTGGTGATCTGGGGCTTTGCCAGGCTGGCGCTCGGGGGGTTCGTTGCGACCGACTCGGCCACCGTCGGGCTCTTCGCTCCGCTTGCCGTGTTGCTGGGCGCCCGGCTGCTGGGTATCACTGCACCGGGAAGAGCTCACCGTGGATTCGGTGGCACTCCTGGCTGATCAACCATCATCCGGCCACCAGGCGGTGTCGTCATGCGTCCCGTACCAGGCGAACCAGAACGACTGTCCGGAGATCAGTCGAGGGTACGTCAATGAACCATCGGTGAGGGAGTCCTCGCCTGCTTCGAATCCCTCGAAGTCATCCGGAGTTCCCCGATAGAAACGGGCTCCGCCTCCCGACGGGATCACGGAGATCAATTCATCACCCACCTCGATGCTGGTTGGACCCGAGGCAGACAACGCGGTCAGTTCCACAGCAAGAGACCGGCCTTCGAACTCCAGTGTGGCAACTTCGGCTTTGGCCGGAAACACGGGGAGAGCTTCCACCGCCGGAAACCAGAGCTCATCAGCGGAGAAGTAATCGCCGTAGGCACTTCCGGCATCGTAGGTCGGGGCTCCTTCGATGCCCCTATCGGCGCCTCGATCCGGGAGAGCCAGCACCCAGGTATCGGGGTTCAATTGACGCCACTCGCTCCAGGTTGTCACCACCAGTGGCAGCCGCTCGAGTTGTTTGCCTGCCAGGGGGCCGGCGATCGCCTCTCCGGTGAGTTGTTGCCAGAGCGACCCTGTCTCTGTGTCGAGCATGACCTTGTTCGAGTTGAGGAGCAGGCCCGACGTCAAGAATGTGAGGTCTTCATTATCGACCCGGCTCAGGAAGATAGATCCGGATCGGCAGAGTGTGCAGTTGGCCAGCGCTACGGCATCACCTGCCAGCTGATCGTTGGCCAGCTCATGCACATCGAGGATTCGCAGGGGGTAGGCGACACTCTCCTGACGGTGTGTGGTTCCGAACACCAGATCGCCGTCGGCCAGGTATGTTGCTTCCGCAGCCGGGATTCGCTCGGGCTCGTTGAGCTCGGGGACTCCGCCGACCGGGACGCCACCCCACTGGATGGAAGCCAGAGTCTGCGGGTCATCGATTTCGTCGAGCAGCTGCCTGAAAGCGGGATCGACCGATGCATACAGTTCCGATTTCCATTCGGAGTAGTCCGGGCCTGGATCGATAGCGTTTGAGAGCATGAAGGACCCGAAGGCGACGTAGGCCGCTACGACGTCATCAGAGTCGACCTCTATGCCGGTGATCACCGTCAATGGCGGGATCAGGCGCACGTCTCCTGAGAACCGGAGAAGGTCGACGAGATAGGGAATCCAGCGAAAGTCGGGGGGAGACTCGACTCCGTTGGCGATGACTTCCAGGGTCTCGTCGGCCGGCAATGCAATGTACGCCCTGAGCGCATCCAGAACGTCCTCACGAAGTGCCGGTGTTTCGCTGGTGGACGGGGTTCCTCCTGGGTGTTGGACCTCGGGGGCGTCGAGAGATTCGCTGCATGCTGCAGCAATGAGAACGGCGACGATTAGTAGGCGACGCATTGACGACACTGTCGCAGATCGTGCTCTATATGTGGTCTACGGGCTCGCTGCGCGGAAGATGTGGTCCTCCGGACCGTTGTTTACTGCAGACGCTACCGTCCGATCAACGAGGAGGGTCCAACCGTGACGAATCGCACCATGTGGGTCAAGATCGAGGAGGTCGATTTCGACCTGAATACCCCGACAATGGTGGTAGCGGAGGGGCGGGCTTTGTGCGTTACACGAACCGCCGAGGGATGGGGGATCCTCGACAATCGTTGCCCCCATCAAGGCGGTCCGCTCGGCGAGGGCCACATAGAGGATGGGTGTCTGCTGTGCCCGTGGCACGGCTACGAATACGATCCCGTAACCGGCGAGCCGCCTCCAGGGTTCACCGACGCCGCCACTTCGTACGAAGTCGACGAAAGGGATGATGGCCTTTACGTCCGACTTCCCGTCGAAGATCACTCACCGACGCTCATGGATCAGATGGTGGACGTTCTCACCGACTGGGGCGTAGACACCGTCTTCGGCATGGTGGGGCACTCAAACCTCGGGCTAGCCGATGCCCTCCGCCGGGCGGAAGAAGACGGGCGATTGACCTACTACGGAATACGACATGAGGGAGCTGCTGCTTTCGCAGCCAGCGGATTCGGCAAGCTCACCGGACGTCCCGCCGCCTGCCTGGCTATCGCCGGACCCGGCGCGACAAATCTGCTCACCGGACTGTGGGACGCCAAGGTTGATCGAGTCCCTGTCCTGGCCATGACCGGGCAAGTCCAGACCCAGGTTCTCGGCCCGGGAGCATTTCAGGAGATACCTCTTTCGGAAGCGTTTGCGGCAGTTTCTGAATGGAGTCAGACGGTGCTCGGAAAGGAGAATGGCACCGAGTTGATGGCTTTGGCCCTCAAGCATGCCATTGTGCAACGTGACGTTGCACACCTGATCTTTCCCGATGATGTGCAGAATTTGCCCGGCCGTGAAGATCCTCCTGCCCGTCCTCGCACCGGAAGAATCGGGGACTATCGGATCTCACCGCCGCAAGAGATGATCGAGTCGGCTTTGGGTTTGCTCGCCGGTGCCGAGCGACCAGTGATCATTGCCGGGAATGGAGCCCGACCGTTTCGCGAGGCGATCATTTCGCTGGCCGAGAAGATCGACGCTCCGATCATCACGACCTTCAAGGCAAAAGGATTCATGGCCGACTCGCATCCGCTTGCTTGTGGCGTGGTCGGCCGGTCTGGTACCCCCGTTGCCTCTGCTGTGATGGGCAGAGCCGACGCGCTGCTGGTTCTCGGAGCTTCTTTTTCGAACCACACGGGAATCGCCGCCTGGGTGCCGACGATACAGGTCGATCTGGATCGGATGACCCTTGGGAAGTTCGCGCCGGTGGACATACCCGTGTGGGGTGACATCGGCGTCACGGTCGATTTCCTCTCGGAGCGGCTGAGCAGTGCCGACAGGCCGCAACAGCGGGCCGACGTTGCCGAACGCAAAGAGGACTGGCGGGCGGAGAAGGCCCGGCGTCGGAGTGTCGTCGACGACCAAGGTCGGATGCATCCGGCTGTGATCTTCCACGAGCTTTCCTCGCTAGTACCCGACGCAGCCGTCTTGTCGGTCGATGTCGGCAACAACACCTATGCCTTCGGTCACTATTTCGAGTCGGGTTCCGACCAGGACGTTCTCATGTCCGGGTATCTGGGGTCCATCGGGTTCGCGTTTCCAGCTGCCATGGGTGCTTGGGCAGCAGTCCGGAATCAGGGAAGGAAGGTCGTCTCTATCTCCGGCGACGGTGGGTTCGGTCAGTATCTGGCCGATTTCACGACCGCGGTCAAATACGGAATGCCCATAACGCACGTTCTCTTGAACAACTCCGAACTCGGCAAGATCAGCCGTGAACAGATCGGAGCTCTGAGGCCGGTTTGGCAGACCTCCCTAGTCAATCCTGATTTTGCTGAGTTCGCCCGACTGTGCGGAGGCCATGGTTGGAAGGTGAACGATCCAGGTGATCTCCGACATGCGCTCGCGCAGGCATTGGCGGTCACAGATGGCCCCAGCCTGGTTGAGGTGACAACGGCGGCTTTGGCCACCTAGGGGCCGGCTACCAGCGGTACCCTTCCCGATTATGGAGGAGACCTCACTAGGCACGCTCGTGAATGTTGGCAAAGCCGCGGCGCGGTCGTACGGCGAAGATGAAGCCGGTCGGGCCGCGGCCGCGCTCTCGTTCTACACACTGTTCTCGCTGGTTCCGATGATGTTCCTCGTCGTAGCAATAGCCGGCTTCGTACTCGACGATGTTGATCGGTTGAACTCGGTCGTCGAACAGGTGGAGACGGCGGCAGGGGAGAAGGTTGCGGAACAGATTGCAGATCTACTCGAACTCGCCAAGGATCAGGCAGGGGCTTCCCTTGGTATCGGCATCGCACTGACGATCTTCTCAGCTTCCGGGATCTTCTTGCAGGTCCAGGGTGTTCTCAACCGGGTTTTCGACGTCCCAACCGAGCGAACCAAAGGCCTGGTCGCAATGCTCTGGAAGCGCGGCATTGCATCGGTTTCCGCACTTGTGCTCGCCCTGCTGGCGATCTCCCCCGTGGTGGCGGTAGCCGTCGTCCAGTATGTCAATCGGTCTTTGATCCCCGACAACTTGAGCTGGCTTCGAACGCTACTGGCATTCGGAGTACCGGTGGTGTCCGTTCTGATTCTCGTCGGAGTAGTTGGTATCACGTTCCAGACGATGACTGCCGTACGCATTCCGTGGCGTGCAGCTCGAAGGGGAGGAGTCTTCACGGCCCTCATCGGCCTTCTGGCCGCATACCTGGTGGGGACGATCATCGGAAGGGTCGGCGATAGCGGAACGCTTGGTGCCCTCGGAGGCGTCGCCGTTCTGTTGTTCTTCTTCAACCTCATGTGGCAGGTCTACTTGTTCGGTGCCGAGGTGACGAAGGTCTATGCGGACGAACTGCTGACTGCCGGATCAGTTCGTCTCACGCCTGGGTCCGGTTCGGGCCAATCGGTCGATACCGTCGCACAATCGACCGCGGGGAGCGGGCTGGCCGGGATGTTTGGGCTCGTGCTCGGGTACCTGTTGGGGCGCCGACGACGGTGATCCTCGTTCCTCGGCTTGGGTCAGTTCCGATGTGCTGCGTGGGACGGCGTGTGATCCCGTCCGTCGGACCAGATGGGCGTTGACATCAGGAAGAGCCCGAATCCGACAATGAGGAGCGGCTCAACTCTGGCGACCGTTTCAATTCCGACCCGGTCGGCCAACCAAGTCCCGATCAGGGAACCGAGCGGCAGCGTGCTCCACATGATGGCTCTGGATGCGGAGGTGACTCGACCCAATAGCTGATCCGGCGTATGCAACTGGCGCATTGTGATTAGGGGGATATTGATCCAGGAGAGCCCCGTCAGGGTCAGAGCCAGCACTATCAGCACGGGTGTCCGCGACGGCATGAGCGTTAGGACGGCGAATCCCCCTCCGAAGAGAAGCATTCCGGTGATCAGTGTACGGCCTTGTCCGATGACTCGGCTGACGGTGCCAACGCTCAGTGCTCCCAGCACACCTCCGATGCCGGCGGCGATATACAGCATGCTGAGTTCCTGCGTTTCTAGGATTCCGAATACGTCCGCACCGATCAAGACGAGGATCGCCTCGAGGAACCCGACGACGAAGTTCGAGACAGCGCCGGATGCGGTGAGCAGCCGCAGATAGCGGTTCTGCCACAGGAAGGAGAAGCCTTCGCGAGCTTCGTTCCAGTAGCCGACTGACTCAGCTCTGGCCTCTCTGCGAGCCGGACCGACGAAGACGATCGACATGGCGGAGACGATGAATGTGAAGGCGTTGATCGTGAAGGCGGTCGTGTAGTCCCAGTA
>JBLYYS010000114.1:0-7064 GCA_048550235.1 Acidimicrobiia bacterium
ACACCTTTCACAGCCATCGAACGTTCGTACGCCTCAAACACCCTGGCTCGATCCTCCAGCGGTATCCCGTCGCCGTCATCAAGGACTTGGATCGTCACCAATCCGTTGTCGGCTCGGGTGACCACACGACGCGTAGGCCCGCCGTAGCGAATCGCATTGGTCAACAGGTTGCGGACAATCTGCCGGAGTCTCGTGGAATCGACCTCCGCAATTGCCGGCTCCAGGTCACACTCGATCGAATCTCTCTCGCGCTCGGTACACACGCAGCCGGTCACAACGCTACGGACTTCGTCCGCCACATCGACCGGCTTCTTGACGATCGTGACTGCTCCAATGTCGGCGCGGGCAGCGATCAAGAGGTCTTCGATGATGTTGGCCAACTCGCGACTCTGTTCGGCGATGACCTCGAGAATCTCCCTCGATTCGCGCCCGGATAGCTCAAGCTCTTCATCCAGCAACTCCTGCGCAAATCCGCTCACCACTGTCAGGGGAGTCCGGAGTTCGTGACTCACCGAGGCCAGAAACTCGTCCTTCGAGCGCATCAGACCCTCGAGGCGCTCGTTGGCTGCCCGCAGTTCAGCCGTCCTCTCATTGACAACCTGATCCGTCGCATCCAGAGCGGAGGCCAGCCGGGACTGCTGGATACCGACCATGGCTCCTGCCACCGCAAGTACGAAGGGGGCCAGATCGACAATCCAGAGAACAGGCTGGATTGAGTGAGCTTCGATGACATTGACGGCGTTGCCGCTGGCAGCGACGATCCAACCGACGGCGGGAAACATGCTTCCAAACAGGAAGCCGACGGAAGCCCAGCGGGCCACGGTCCAGCGTTGAGAACCCACGTCATGTGTATCGACGTTGCTAACCGCGCGGTCAACGAGTCCTTCGGCCCTTTCCTTGGGACGGGTCGGGCACGCTTGTGCGCCGCTGGTCATTGCCCGCGAGAATGCCCCCGATGGTTACGCCAGACCGCTCGCAACAAGATCCGAACTTCGACGCCCTTCGAGCCATCGAACAGCGGATTCTGTGGCTAGCCGTGCGGATGATCGATCACGCCAACCAATCGGACTCGGGTGGCATCAAGACGGGCGGCCATCAGGCTTCCTCTGCATCGATGGTTTCGATCATGACTGCCCTCTGGTTCGCCCACATTGGCGGAGAAGACAAAGTGGCCGTCAAGCCCCACGCATCGCCGGTCTATCACGCCATCAAATATCTCACCGGCGAGCTCGACCGTTCGTACCTCACGAGACTGCGGCAGAAGGGGGGCCTGCAGGCGTACCCATCGCGAACCAAGGACCCGGACGTTGCCGACTTCTCCACAGGGTCGGTGGGCCTCGGGGCGGTCGCCCCGCTTTTCTCCGCTGCCACCCGCCGGTACGTCGATAGTCACTTCGAGCAACGTCCCGGCGCCCGGTTCATCGCCACGGTCGGCGACGCAGAACTCGATGAGGGCAACGTGTGGGAGGCGGTGGCGGAGCCAGCCCTCCAGGGACTAGGCAACGTGATGTTGATCATCGACCTGAACCGTCAGAGCCTCGACCGGGTGGTACCCGGCATACAGGCACAGCGGCTACAGAATTTCTTCGCTGATGCCGGATGGCACGTGGTCGAAGCCAAGTACGGAAACAGACTCCAGGCGGCGTTCGATTCTCCAGACGGAGATCTTCTTCGGCGACGCATCGACGAGATGAGCAATGAGGAATACCAGAGCCTGTTTGCCTTCCACGGATCCGAACTCAGACAGCGGTTCCTCGCCGGGGCTCCCCAGGGACTGGAACGGTTCCTAGCCGAAACGCCGGACAACGATCTAGCGACTCTGATCGGCGACCTCGGTGGACATGATCTGGCAACCCTCCTGGATGCCTACCGGGCCTGTGACGCAGAACCCGATCGTCCGAGTGTGGTCTTCGCCTATACCATCAAGGGTCGCGGCCTACCGATCGCCGGCGATCCCCTCAACCACTCCGCGCTTCTGTCACGAGAACAGATCGACTCGCTACGAAACAACGTAGGCCTCACCGAATCATCTGAATGGGACCGACTTCCGTCGGACTCTGCCGAGGGAAGGCTTTGCGAGGCGGTCGGACGGGAGATCAACAACCTTCCTCCCCCACCACGCCCGGCGCTGGAGATCCCAGACGAGATCTCCAAGCAAAGGGGCGACCGCCCGGCTTCGACCCAGGAACAGTTCGGGCGGATGATGGTCGCCCTCGGCAACGATCCGGAGCTCGCTGAACGTTTGGTGACCGCCTCGCCAGACGTGGCAACCTCGACGAACCTCGGAGGTTGGATCAACAAAGTGGGCGTCTTCTCTCCGATCGAGCGCGCCGACTTCTTCGGGCAAGACCGGCTACTGCGGTGGCAGCCGAATCCTTCCGGACGGCACATCGAACTCGGAATCTCCGAGATGAACCTCTTCCTGCTGCTCGGTCAGCTCGGACTAGCGCACGAGCACCACGGCGAGATGCTGATCCCGATCGGTACCGTCTACGACCCATTCGTCCTGCGGGGTCTGGATGCCCTGGTCTACTCGTTGTACAACGACAGCAGGTTCATAGTGGTGGGCACGCCATCCGGCATCAGCCTGGCCCCTGAAGGAGGGGCACACCAGTCGAGCATCACACCGTCAGTCGGTCTCGAACTCCCTGGCATCACGTACTGCGAGCCGACCTACGGTCGGGCACTCGACTGGCTGATGGCCGACGCGATCCACAATCTCTCAGATCCAGAGGGATCGAGCACCTATCTGCGGCTGTCCACGAGACCGATCGATCAATCGCCATTCGAAGAAGCAGTCGAGAGATTCGGAGATGAAGAGCTTCGCTCAGACGTCCTGGACGGCGGCTACCGACTGCGTGAACCGGCCGGGCGGAGTGATGCGGGCATAGTCGTCGTCGGATCAGGGCCGACGATGCCCGAAGTGCTCAGTGCAGCAGACATCCTGGAAGACGAGGGGATCGTCTCCACTGTGGTCGACGTCACCAGCCTCGATCGCCTCTTCCACGAGTGGAGACAGAACCGATCCAACTCGAGTCGGAGCCTCCGCCAACCCGACTCAACCATCCATCTGGAAACCCTGATCCAACCGGATGAGAGAGATCTACCCATCGTCACCGTCCACGACGCCTCCAGCCACGCAATGGCCTGGTTGGGATCCGTATTCGGTCAGCGAATAGTCCCCGTCGGGGTGGACCGTTTTGGTGAGTCTGGAACCATCGAGCAACTCTACGAGGCATTCGGTCTCCTGCCTGATCAGATCGTCAACTCGGCCATCGCCGCGGTGGAACTCGGCAGGTAGCCGACGCCGCTCCCTGATCTGCAGATCGAGCGCCGATTCCGGCTCTACCGGCAGCACAGGAGAGCACGGGCACCCAGGGCAGATCTGGAGGCAGTATCGTCGGGCTATGACCCCCGAAGCCGAACGACTGCTCGAACAACCCGTCCCGCAGATCACGCCAGACCGGGCGGTTGAGGTAGCCCTGCGCCTGTTCGGAGTTGAAGGTCATGCCACCGCTCTGGAAAGCGAACGGGACCGCAACTTCCTCGTCGAGGGTCCCGAGGGTGCCTTCGCCCTGAAGTTCGGCCACCCGGCTGAAGGGTCTCAGATCCTCGAGATGCAGGCGGCCGCTCTCGATCACATTGCCGTCACAGATCCGGACCTTCCAGTCCCCCGCAACCGGATGACCCTTGCCGGGCCCGCGGTAGCCGACGAGCCTTTCCACGGCGTTCTGATCCCTGTTCGAATGCTCGAGTATCTCGACGGAACACCTCTCGGACAGGGAGTGAGTTCGCCGGCTCTGCGTGACCACATCACAGCACTCATGGCGCGACTCCAGCATTCACTGCGAGGATTCTTCCATCCGGCCGCAGGAAGAGTGTTGTTGTGGGACTTGTCTCATCTCAGTGCGTTGCGCAGCAAACTCGATCACCTGGAGGAGTCACGCCGTCCACTCAATCAGCTGTGGCTGGATCGATTTGATGACTTGATAGCTCCGCGGCTTCCCGGCCTGCGGGCACAGGTGATACACAACGACTTCAACCCCGAGAACCTGCTCGCCGAGGGTGAGCGCATCACCGGGATCATCGACTTCGGCGACATGGTGCACGGCCCGCTCGTTGCCGATCTGGCGGTGGCCATCGGCTACCAGGTACTAGGAAACGCAGAACCCATCGACGTCATCGAGGAGATGGCCGCCAGCTTCGGCCGCTACACCCCCCTGGAAGCCCAGGAACTAGAGGTACTCGTCGACCTCGTCGCCGGGCGTCTCGTGCAATCGCTCATCATCGGCGATTGGCGGGCGTCCATTCACGCGGACAACACCGAGTACATACTCGACTATTCGGAGAGCACCTGGCACGCCCTGCAGAGGTTGTCGGAGTCGGATCCCGGCGAGTCGATCGCTCGCCTCACACAACGCAGCGTGACGGCGACCGCGCCGACAAAGGATCTCGTCGAACACCGTCGCCGGCGGTTCGGACCCGGCCTCGAACTCTCCTACGACGAACCTGTACATCTAGCGAAAGCGGAAGGCGTATGGATGTACGGCGCGGACGGCGAGCGGTTCCTTGATGCCTACAACAACGTCCCCCACGTCGGCCACAGCCATCCGGCGGTAGCCCAGGCGATTGCTCGCCAGGCAGCCATCCTCAGTACCAACACCCGCTACCTGGTGAACGACATCCTCGACTACGCCGACCGGCTGAGCGGATTGTTCCCGGAAGGTCTCGATGTCGTGCTCTTCGTCAACTCGGGTAGTGAAGCGAATGACCTGGCCTGGCGGATCGCCAGAACAGTCACCGACCGTGAAGGAATGATCGTCACCGAGCACGCCTACCACGGCTCGACGGACCTGACGATGGCGACCTCACCGGAGGAGCTGCGAAAGGCCGATCTGCGCCCGTGGGTGGGAACCGTTCCGGCTCCCGACACACGGAGCGGACGTGGTGCCGAGATCGGGACAAGCTATGCAGCGTTGCTCGACTCCGCGGTTGCCGACCTGGAAGCCGGCGGCCATCAGGCCGCCGCCTTCGCATGTGACACGATCTTCGCCAGCGACGGCATATTCGATGCCCCTGCGGGCTACTTCCGGGGGGTGGCGAAGCGAATCCGCGCTGCCGGCGGACTATTCATCGCAGACGAAGTACAGGCGGGTTTCGGCCGGGTCGGAGAACGCATGTGGGGCTTCGCCGGCCAAGGAGTGACACCCGACATCGTCACGCTCGGTAAACCGATGGGCAACGGCTACCCGGTGGCTGCGGTTGTAACCACGAGTGCCATCGTCGAGGCCTTCTGTGAACGCGGGTACTTTTTCTCCACCTTCGCCGGCAACTCCGTCGCGGCCGCAGCAGGAACAGCCGTACTCGACGTGATGGAGTCGGAGAACCTCCCTGCCAAGTCTGAGCGTCTGGGAATCCTGCTCCGCTCGAAGCTAACGGACCTCCAGCAACGGCACCCGGCGCTGGTCGATGTGCGAGGTGCCGGACTGTTCATCGGCGTTGAGATGCTGGACGAGGCCATTGCCCGGTGCGTGGTAGAGCAGATGCGAATGGAGCGCGTGCTCATCGGTCGAACCGGAGTTCGGGGCAATGTCTTGAAGATTCGTCCTCCACTGGCATTCGAAGATGAGCATGCCGATTTGGTCGTACAGGCATTGGATCGAGTCCTGAGCGAGATGGGCTGAGAGGGCTCTGCACACCTGAGCAACAACCCGCTTCGGTCGGCGGTTCCATCAACCAGAAGTCTTCAGGTGACTAGTCCCTTCAGAACCGCTCGCTATGTGTCTCTACCACTCACCGTGGTTGCCGATGTAATGGTCAAGGAGCGGGATAATGAGAGACAGGCCAACCGAGCGTTGCGAGTTCTGCGGTGGTCAAGCCGTCGCATTTCAGCATGGCGCACGCGTCTGCGGTCGCTGCGGTACCAGAAGGACCTTGGGAGAAAGTCCTGTCATCCTTCCACGCCGTTCCCGCAGGACAGCCTTCATCAGCCTCCTTACTTCAGGATTGCTCCTCAAGCTGATGATGGGCTCAGTGGCACTCGCTGCCGTCACAGGATTGGCGGCGGCTTCGGTTCTCCCCTCCAACAACGTCGCTCCCGGATCGTCGAACTCGGCGGTGACTGCGGCGACCACGACCGATCCAACCACTTCGGGCGGTGAAGGGTCCGGCGATTCTGTTCTCACTGAGGGTGAGCTAGACGAGATCGTCACCGAGGCGCGGAATCAGGCCGAGAGCGCGGGCGAACTCGCCGACGCTGTGAAGGCCTGGGCG
The DNA here is from genome assembly GCA_048550235.1 of Acidimicrobiia bacterium. GTDB lineage: Bacteria > Actinomycetota > Acidimicrobiia > Spongiisociales > JAHEDJ01 > JAHEDJ01. Next base: position 6,274 of record JBLYYS010000114.1, read on the forward strand.
AACTGTGTGGCCGGTTTCGCTCAGGAGCACCGGGGCGAAGGCATACATCCCCAGGAGATCTGCGGCGAACACCCCCGCCCTTCCGAATACGGACTAGGAAACGAGAACGGCAATCGCGGATTCGGCCTTTCTGATCACGACGACGGAATCCCTGGAGAGAATCGGGGCAACTCCGCCGACGCTCCCGGCCGCGACGCCACGGAAGCAGCGCTCGAGCCCGAGAACGGATCCGAGAAGGACAAATCCAAGGACAAGGCTGCCGAGGACGAGAACGACAAGAACGATAAAGACGATAGGGACGACTGAGGCTACTCAGCTGACCTTCTTCGGTACCGATCCGGTCAAGGTCAATATCGGCCGCATGCACTTGTGAGCAAAGTCGGCCGCCGGGTCGAACATGAGCGGGCACCCGCCATCAATGACCGTGACATCTCTCTTCCTGCCCAACTCGGTTGCCTCTTTCGAAACACTGCCTGCGCCAAATGACCGGTGCATCCACACACGTTTGATCCCGTGCGCGATCGCATCCTCCATCACCGCCATTGCGTTGTCGGGACTCGTCCCGATCACGACCGCGTCGACTTCTCCAGGGATCGAGCCGAGATTCGGGTAACAGGGATCGCCTTCGATCTCAGTCGCATTCGGGTTGACTGCGAAGACCTCATATCCACGCTCCCGAAGTCGCTGATAGACAATGTTGCTGCCGTGGCCCTGTGGGTTCCGCGAGACCCCGACTACGGCAATGCGCTTCTGCGCCAGGAAATCGGCTGCGGCTTCCTTGATCGTCACCA
>JBLYYS010000115.1:0-9618 GCA_048550235.1 Acidimicrobiia bacterium
CCCGTTCTGCGAGCCTGAATCACGCACGAACGGTGTAGAAGGTGAGCCAGGGCGGGGATTCGAACCCCGCTTGCGGTCCCGATTTCACACGGCGCTTACCGGGTGGGAGTTTCACCCCCTGGCGCAGGAGCCATGGTCAATAATCGGTTCTGACCGCAGACATCTTGAGCGTGAGCCGCCTAGGTTGATGATATGGCCGGCTACCGGATTGAAGCCTTCCCCCGCAGCCGCCGGATCATCGTCGATACCGGCGCGGCCGCAGGACGCCGGCATCCAGTTCATGGGCTGATAGAGGTCGACATAACCCGAACGGTCGAAATCCTCGACGGTCTGTCTACACCCCCGTCACTGACTTCCTGTGTAGCGGCCTCCATTGGACGGGCGGTCGGCCAGGTGCCCGAGGTCCATGCCGTCCGTGATCTCCGCAATCGGCTCGTCATCTTCGACGACGTCGACATCAACGTGATGATCGAAGTGGAACTCGAGGGCCGGAGCTTCCCGATGAACCACGTGATCCGATCCTGCAACACGAAGAGCGTGGCCGAAATCGACAATGAACTTCGGGCGATCAAGGCAGACCCGGGTTCGAGCCCGACGATGAGTCTCGAGGGAGCGGCGGGGCTCTACTTCCGGCTTCCGCGCTACCTGAGAAGCCGGCTGGTGGGTTTGCTGCACCGCCTGCCCCACAAGCAACGTCAACTGGCCGGGACCGTTGGGATCAGTTCGGTCGGGATGTTCGGGAAGGGCGGAGGCTGGGGAATCGGGTTTCCGGTCCAGACGCTCAGCATCATCGTCGGAGGTACCGTTGTCCGGCCGGCGTTCATCAACGGCGCCCTCGAGCCGCGCACCTTTCTGCACCTCAGCTTCACCTTCGACCATGACATCGTCGACGGCGCCCCGGCCGCCCGGTTTGTTGCCAACGCTCGCAAGCTCCTGGAAGCGGGCGCGGCACTGACGGACTACCCGGGCTGAGGAAGCGGCGAGAGACGTACATCCGCCTCCTCGGTGAGTCCGAGAAGCAGCCTGGGGGCTATCTGCGCTGATAACCTGTCGCAGGCCGAGCGTGGAGGAGTTCCGTGAACCAGAAACTCGTTGTCAGATACCAGGACGGCAGAGTTCTCAAAGGCCACAGCCGCGACTTCTTCCCCAACAAGACCCACTTCCATCTCCAACCTATCGATGGGACCGATCCGGCTACGGTCACCGTGTCCGACCTCAAGGGCGTGTTCACGGTCCGAAGTTTCGAGGGTGACCCCAAGAATCGCTCCCGCCGTCATGATGTGGAACAAGCGGGGTTAGGCAAGAGGATCAAGGTGACATTCAAGGACGGAGAGGTGGTCATCGGCTACACCTCCGGCTACTCGGCCGACCGGCCCACGTTCTTTGTCTTTCCCGCCGATCCCGACAGCAACACCGAACGGATCCTCGTGATCACAGCCGCTACCACTTCTGTCGAGTTCCTCGAGTAGCCAACCCCGCCCTCCGGCCAATCGCCGTAGCCATCGGCGAGGACCGGGAAGGCCCGTCGCCAGGTCCACGCCTCCGCCGGCAGGCACTAGGGCTTTGCGCTGTCCGGGAACGATCCACGAGCTCTGCGCTCGCTCGTCTCCCAAGTTCGACTACCTAATGCCCTAGACGAGACCTAGGAACTGGTGAGGAGAAGCTCATTGATCTTGGCCGTGAGGTCGTCGGCGAAGATCGTCCCATTGTGAGTCTCAATGATCTCGCCTCGCTCATTGATGAACACAGTCGTCGGCATGGAGAACCCACCGAAGAGCCGAAAGATCTCACCGGTCGGATCGTCGCCCAGTACGTAGTCGACTCCGGTTGACTCGATCATGGCAAGGGCCGATTCGCGGTCGATATCCTGCATGTCAAGTCCAAGGAACACAACGTCGTCGCCGAGTGCCGCATGAACCGCCTGAAAATCGGGCATCTCTGCAACACAGGCCGGACACCATGATGCCCAGAAGTTCAGCACCACAGGTTTGCCGGCAAAATCCGCCAGACTGCCGGTCCTTCCATCGAAATACTCGAAGGTGAACTCCGGAGCCGGGTCTCCGGTCGGGAAAGCGGTGGCGATCTCCGTATTGCCGCCGCTGATGACGAGAGCGATGGCGACGATGGCCAGCACGAGCGCAAGAGCGAGCGTGATCATCAACGCTCTGGACCGAAGTGCCGTGCGCGTTCCTTCAGTTGTCATCGTGCACTGCTCCCGACGACCCCGACGGCTACCGCTATCAGCGCGCCGGAGCCGGCAGCAACTAGAGACTCCGTGACAGCCCCACCAAACGGAAGCAGGGAAGGACCCGTCAGCCTGCCCGCAGCGCTCAGTATGCCTATGACGGCTAGGGCCGCCACCGTCCCGACAGCCGCCAATCCGAGCGCCCGGGTAAGCACGGGTTCGGCAGACTCGAGCGCATAGAGCGACGCTGGTATTGCCGCTACAAGCAAGGGCGCCAGATGGTAGGTCGTGCCGTCAGACAGGAACCCAAGGAGCAGCCAGAGAACGGCCAACCCGGTCCCGATCAGTAATGGAGTGCGAAGAAAGACTGGTTTGTTGATCGTGGTGGTCATGCCCAGAACAACGATTCATCGTGCCAAGAGTCCGGCAGATTGTCGGCAACCCGACAGAAGACGATGGGCGGGACTCAGTGTCGTGTTCCCGACCAAAAGGAGAACCAATGAATGTCGGAACACCGACGATCCCAGAAAGGTTGACTCTCGAAGAGAGAGGCACAGCATTGAGCACCGCAGAGCAACAACACTTCGCCTGGCTCGCCCGCAGCTTCGGGCGGACCAACTACCTTCCATTGACGCCTGCCGATCTGGACGCATTGAGCGAAACCGGTAGCTATGTCGAGAAGTATCCGGGCACACATCTCTTCCGCGAAGGAGCAGTTGCTCGCCACGCATTCGTAATCGAAAAGGGCGAAGTCGAGTTGTACCGAACCACCGGCGACGTACGCCGGGTCGTAACCCGCGCCGGTGAGGGCTCGGTTCTCGGCGACATCGCGATGTTTCAAGAGGAGCCGTATATCTCGTCCGCCCGCGCCATCACACCCGTGCGTGCCTTCCAGTTCGAAAGGGACAAGCTCCTACCCGTACTGATCACCCGGCCGGTGGTGACATTGCGATGGCTCGTTTCAGGATTGAGTCAACTCGAGGCAACCCAGCGGCGGGTCCTCAGCCTCATGCACCGAACCGTCAAGGAGCAAGTAGCGGGAATGGTGCTGGACGACGCGGACGAGCGCGGGGAGGTTCATCTATCCCAGAGCACCCTGGCAGCACTCCTTGGTGTCTCCCGGCAAACGGTGAACGAAGCCCTGGCTGAACTCAAGGAGATGGGAGCGGCGGAGACCGGGTACCGTCTCATTCGAGTGCTCGATACGGACGCATTGAGTCAGGCGGCAGGACGCTAACTCGGCTTGGTTATCCCGGCAGCCTCGCGTGGATCGGTCTTCGGCTTCTGAGACAATCCGACCATATTGCCGTCGGGATCGAACACTGCAGCCAGGCGATCGCCCCATGGCGTATCTGTAGGTGGATAGCGGACCTCCGACCCGAGACCGACCAGCCGCGCAAACGTCCCTTCGAGGTCATCGACCCGGAACCACAATGTCACCCGGCTGGGAGCGGAAACAGTGTCGTCATCCTGATCGATTCCGAGGTACAGGCCGTCCAGCTGGAATCCGCGATGACGCTCTTGCTCGGCCGGGTTCTCCAACTCAAAGGCTGCCTGATAGAAGGCGGCCAGCTCAATCATGTTGGCGGTGAAGATGATGGCGGTGTCAACGATCGGAGGCATGAGCAGAGGATACTCTGGATGCATACTGTGCCTACTTGGACTCTGCGGGCGATAGTGTGAACACCCACTGAACCGGGAGAATCGCTCGTTGGCATCAGAGGAAACAAGAGTTGAGATCGCCGGACGAGAAATCCGGATCACCAGCCCGAAAAAGGTGCTCTTCCCAGAGCAGGGCTGGACCAAAACCGATGTCGTAGAGCATTTCGTCATGTGCGCCTCGGGTGCTTTGCGTGGTGTCTACAACCGTCCATCGCTGCTGAAGAGATGGAACCAGGGAGTCGGTGAACGCGCCCTATTCGTCAAACGCCCCAAAAACGCCCCTCGCCTGGTAGATGTGACGTTCCCGTCGGCGCGACCCGGCCAGATGTTCGCTCCGCTGGATGAAGGCGATGTGATCTGGATGGCTCAGATGAACTGCATCGACCTGAACCCATGGAATGCTCGATCCGACGACCTCACCCATCCAGACGAGCTTCGCATCGATCTGGATCCCACCGACGACTACGACTTCGAGGCAGCCCGGCAGGTTGCGGCGACGGTCAAGGATATCCTCGACGAACTCGGCCTGACGGGGTGGCCGAAGACCTCGGGCAACAGGGGCATCCACATCTACATCCGCGTCGAACGAGAGTGGGACTTCTTCCAGTTGCGAAGGGCCGGCCTGGCTTTGGCACGCGAAGTCGAACGACGCAACGGCCTGGCAACCACGGCCTGGTGGAAGGAGGAAAGGGATGGCGTCTTCATCGACTTCAACCAGAACGCCTGGGACAAGACCATTGCCTCTGCCTACTCCATTCGGCACACCGGATTGGTGTCGACACCGATTCGCTGGGACGAACTGGGCTTCATTGATCACAGAGCCATGGACATGATGTCGTTCAAGGACCGGTGGGCCGAGGTTGGCGACCTCACAGAAGGCATTGATGGGTCGGCTGGTCGGCTAGACAGTCTTCTGGAGATGGTCGCAGCGGATGAGGAGCGCGGTTTGGGCGACGCCCCCTGGCCGCCCCATTACCCGAAGATGCCCGGTGAGCCTCCCCGGGTCCAGCCGTCGAAGAAACGCCAGGAGAACTGGGAGTGAACCTGGGGCCAACCTGATCACTTGAAACCTGGAACCCGAAGACTGCAGCTGAAACCTGATCAGACCGATGATCGGAAACACCTCCGTTAAGGTTCGGTCCACATTGAAACGGGAGGGGCAGAAATGCGACCAAGCTGGGACGAATACTTCCTCGAACTCGTCGATCAGGTCGGAACGAGGGCGACCTGTGATCGCGGCAAGAGCGGATGTGTCGTAGTCCGCAATAAACGAATCATCTGTACCGGATACGTCGGATCCCCCTCGGGCCTACCCCATTGTGACGACGCCGGGCACGACTTCAAGCAGATGCTCGACGAGGACGGCACCACCCGCCAACACTGCGTCCGCACGGTCCATGCCGAGCAGAACGCGATATGCCAGGCAGCCCGCTACGGACTGCAGCTGGAAGGAACGACGCTCTACTGCTCGATGGAGCCCTGCCGTGTGTGTGCAATGCTGATCGCCAGTTCAGGGATCGAGCGAGTCGTGGCCAGGCGTCGCTACCACGCCGGTCAGGACACCCGCCACATCCTGGCGCAGGCGGGTGTCGAGTTGGTCATCGTTGAAGATGTCGTGGAGACGTACGAGAAACAATGAGCCGTTGGCCTTGGCCGTTAGCCATTGGCCAGATCAGCTGACGATGTCGGTGAAGGCGGCTCCGTCCGGTCGAATCAGTTGGTCCATCCTGCATTGAGCGGCGGGCTTGTCGGGACGCCACCGTTCGAAACGGGTCGCATGGCGAAATCGCCCGCCTTCGAGCTGGTCGTAGCTGACCTGCACGACCACACCTGGTTCGACCGGAATCCACGACAGATCCTTGCCGCCGGACCAGCGTGACTCACCGCCAGGCCGACGAACGTCTCCACCGCCTGCGCCGAAGCTCTCTTCCGAGCGGATCTGCTCGAGTTGCTCGAGGATCGCAACTCGATCCTGATTGGTGAAGCCTGAACAGTGTCCGATGAAGTGCAGATCGCCATCGTCGGTGTACATCCCGAGAAGGATTGACCCGATCTTGTCCCCGTCCTTGTGAATCCGATACCCACCGACCACGCAGTCTGCGTCCCGGCGGTGCTTCCACTTGATCCAGTCCCGCTTGTCCTCGCGATAGACACCGTCCGCTTGCTTGCAGATGATCCCATCGCAACCCGCCCCTTCGTACTCGGCGAACCACCTGGCAGCTGTTTCGAAATCGTTGGTTGTCGGAGTTAGATGCCACGGGAACTCAAGGGTGTCCGACAGGCTCTCCAACCGGGCCCGCCGCTCCGCATAGCCAACCGAACGGAGGTCCTCCCCTCGATCGGCGAGCAGGTCGAAGATCACGAGTTCGGCTGGAATCTCCTCCGACAGCATCTCGACTCGCGATGCCGCCGGGTGGATCCGCAACTGCAACGTATCGAACTGGGTCACACCGTCGACCACGACGACGATTTCGCCGTCGACGACGGTGCCCTCGGGAAGCTGCCCAAGGGCGGGTTCAAGCTCAGGGAAGTAGCGCAGAAGGGGCTTGCCGTTGCGGCTGTCCAATCGTGGTTCAAGCCCACCCCAGGCAATCATTCGGAATCCATCCCACTTCGGCTCGTATACCCAGCCGGGTGGACGTGGCGGATCCTCTTTGACCTTGGCCTTCATCGGTTTCAACGGTGGAGCAAACGGCCACGACATGGGAACGACGCTAATCGCCCCGGAGTTGCTGTGCCGGTCCGGCGCGAGAGTCCGACCCACTACACCATGCGATACTGTTCGCGCAGGACACAAAGGCACTCATGCAATTCCTCAACGATCGAACTCCCTCCCACGACCTGACGTACTCGGACGTCTTCCTCGCTCCGAACTACGCGGATGTGGCGTCACGAATGCAGGTCGATCTCACCACCCCCGACGGGATCGGCACCACAATCCCGATTGTCGTCGCCAACATGACCGCCGTCGCCGGTCGCCGCATGGCCGAAACGGTGGCTCGCCGGGGAGGGGTCGCCGTCCTGCCTCAGGACATCCCGGCTGAAGCGATTGCCGACATGACTTCCGCCGTGAAACGCAGCCACCTTCTGTTCGACACGCCGATCACGCTCCATCCGGAAGACCGAATCACCAACGCCTTGGACCTGATGCACAAGCGGTCCCATGGCGCCGTGATCGTGATCGACAAGGCTCGCCGACCGGTCGGTATCTTCACCGAAGTGGACGGCGAGGGGTTCGACCGCTTCACCCCGTTGGAGGACGTGATGAGCTCACATACCATCGCAATCTCCGATACCTTGACGCCTGAGGAGATCTTCGAGACGCTCGCCAAGCGCCGGGTACACCTGGCACCGGTCATCGATGATGACGGCCGACTGTCGGGAGTGATCACAGAGAAAGGTGCGCTGCGGGCTACTCACTACCGACCCGCTCTCGACAGGGCCGGTCGGCTATTGGTTGCAGCTGCGGTCGGAGTCAATGGGGACGTGGCCGCCAAAACTCGAACCCTTCTCGAGACCGGCGTAGACGTGATCGTGGTCGATACCGCACACGGCCATCAACAGAAGATGATCGAGGCGCTCGAGGCCGTACGATCGGTCAACGACGACCTGCCGGTGGTGGCGGGCAATGTAGTGACGGCGGCCGGCACGAAGGACCTCATCAATGCCGGCGCCGACATCGTGAAGGTCGGTGTCGGACCCGGCGCCATGTGTACGACCCGGATGATGACCGGCGTCGGGAGGCCACAGTTCTCAGCGGTGCTCGACTGTGCGGCCACGGCCCGAGCAGCCGGCAAGCACATATGGGCGGACGGTGGCGTCCGCCATCCGCGTGATGTCGCCCTGGCAATCGCCGCCGGCGCCGCCAACGTCATGGTCGGATCCTGGTTTGCCGGAACGTTCGAATCGGCAGCCGACACGCTGCGCGATTCAGACGGGAAGTTATACAAGGAGAATTACGGGATGGCCTCCAGGCGGGCGGTCACCTTCCGCTCGCGCGGAGAAACCGCCTTCGATAGAGCCCGCAAGGAGATGTTCGAAGAGGGAATCTCTCATTCGCGAATGTATCTCGACCCGAAGACACCGAGCGTCGAGGACATCCTCGACCGGATCGTGACGGGCATCCGTTCGGCCAGCACCTACGTTGGAGCCACCACCATCGATGAGTTCCATGAGCGGGCAATCGTCGGTGTCCAGTCGTTCACGGGATACACCGAAGGCCAACCCATCCCCGAAAGCTGGTGAGTCCCCGTTCTTGCGTCAGAACGGGGCGGATTACGCTGACGCCCCAGACTGACGCAAGAACAGCAGAGGTCAGCGGCGGCGGGACCGCTTGGCGGTGGACCCACTCCCGCCGAGGAACGTTCCAGCGCCGAGCACGAAGCCGAAGTCGTACCAACCTCCGCTGTTGAACACCTCATAGACATTCACGGTTTCACTGAACAGCGAAATGATGAATGTGAACGGGATGATGATTCCGTGCCACAGTCCCGTCCAGAAGCCGGCGATTTCGCCGTCGTCCCCGGTCATGTCGACTTGCGGGTTGACTCCGGCGGCACAGGCGGACAGAAGCAGAATCAAAAAGACGGCCAGAAAAATCTTGGTCCTCACGGATACCTCCTGCACTCAGCCTATCCGAGCGACTAAACCCCTTGGGTTTTGATCCAATCAACTGCCGCCTCAACCGTTGCGAACACTTCCGTGGGGGTCTTCGCGCCGTCCACCATTTGGTAGGTGCGGAACATGGTCAGTAGGGCATGGTCGGTTGTCACGACGGCTCGACAGGGAGGAGGTCGCATCTCATCCATGAGAAACTGGCGAATGGACCTATCGACATACGGAATCTTGACGATTTCCACGATCGACGGGACAGAGCCGTCTCCGATCATTTCCTCCCGGGTCAACAGATACTCGGTCACCGCCTCTTCCGTCGGCTTACGTTCGAAGTCGAACACGGCATGCAGGATCCCGTCGGGTCGAAGAGTGAGAAGACCGAAAGCGGTAGGACGAGTTTCCATCTGTCATGATCCTACGGGAGCAAAGCCAAAACGTTCTCATCCAATTCTTAGAGTGGGCTCACCATATGTTCAAGCAGGCAGCCGATACTTCTGCCAAGGAGGTCCATATGAGAAGAATCATGATTGCATCGGTGTCGTTGCTTGCAGTTGGCATCCTGGCCGTCGTGGGAATCGTGTTGCTCGGCCCTGATGGTGCAGTGGCACAGGAGGAACCCAACGACGACTCTGTCACCGGTTTTCACTTCAGTCCCCTCGACGAGGTTCTCGACGAGCTAGTGGACGAGGACGTGATCGACACCGAACAGGCCGATGCGATTCGCGCACGCATGGGCGAGCACATGAAGGAACGGACGCCCTTCCTCGGCGACGACTTCCACTTCCGGATGGAACGCTTCGCGGAAGGCCTACCCGAGGGTTTGACGCCTCCCCCCGGTCCTCCCGGCACCGACGAATTCGACGCCTGGCTCGACGAGATGCAGGAGCTCTTAGGCGACGACTTCTTCGGTGGCCACATGTTCAAGTTCGACCGTGATCTGCCGGAGGACGGATTTCTCCCGTTCGGCGGCCGCGGGTTTAGGGGTCCGGGCATGATGGGCGACGGCTTCCGCGAGTTCCACCACTTCGGCGATATCGACGATCTCGAGGGGTTCGTCGAGGAATTGACCGAACGCTTCGGCACGGAACTCCCCGAACACCTACAGGACATGATCGACCGCCTGCAAGACACAGTCTCCGAACTCGAAGGTGCCTCGA
>JBLYYS010000116.1:0-3170 GCA_048550235.1 Acidimicrobiia bacterium
CGGAGTTTCTCAGCGATCACGCCACCCATGTAATAGTGGTCATCGTCGTATATGACCACGGGGCCGGTCGGCATGACTCCGGCCATGATGTCGTCTGGAGTGAGAACCGATGGGCGTTCCGAGCCCGGTACTGCCTGCTCCAGCCAGCGTCCCGTGCCATCCCGACGCCACTTGGCTCCGGTGGCAATCGCGACCCGGTCGGCCGCGAACTCGAGAATCTGCGCTTCGTCCACCACGCTCTCGAGGAAGTATTCGACGTTCTTGAGTTTGTCGATCTGGGTGAGTCGCCAATCGCGCACTCTGGACCACTGGGCGAGTCCCGGCAACGCCGACTCGAGTGTCACGCGTCCACCCAGTTGTCGACGTGCTTCGGTCAATGTCACGTCATACCCGCGCTTTCCGAGGGCGACCGCTGCTTCGAGTCCGGCCGGTCCGGCACCGACGATCAGTACCGACGAGTCGGAACCTTTCTCAGGGATGTACTCGGGATGCCACCCTTTGCGCCATTCCTCGCCCATCGTGGGGTTCTGGGTGCAGCGGATGGGTGTGCCGGTCTGGTCGCCGGTGTAGCAAATGTTGCATCCTATGCACTCACGGATGTCGTCGTCGCGGCCTTCCGAGATCTTCTGAGGAATGAACGGATCGGCTATCGACGGTCGTGCCGCGCCGACGAGATCGATGACCCCTTGCCGGACGAGGCGCAACATCGTCTCTGGTGATGTGAAACGCCCGACACTCACCACCGGTTTGTCGGTGACGCTTTTCACCCATGACATCGTGTCCTCGAGTGCGGCTTCTGGGACGAAACGCGAGGTGCCCATCTCGTAGGTGTAGTCGTGCACCGTGATATCCCATAGGTCGGGCAGATGGCCGAGGAGCTCGATCATCTCGCGCGGCTCGGCTGTGTCCTGATCGTGATCGGGTCCGCCGGTACTGGCCGAGAATCGCACTGCGACCGCACACGTGTCGCCCACCGCTTCCTTGGTCTCCTCGATCAATTCACGAAGCAATCGGGCGCGGTTTTCCACCGACCCGCCGTATTCGTCGTTGCGTTGGTTGGAAGGGAGGAGGAACTGGCGGATCAGGTACCAGTGCGCTGCGTAGACGTAGACGATGTCGAAGCCTGCTCGTTGCGCCCGCCGCGCCGCCTCTAGATGCCACCGCTTGAGATCTCGAATATCGGACTTGTCCATGGCGCGTGTCTGCACCGGATTCCACACCCCGGCCGGCCGGCTCTCGGGACCGAGCGGAGCCTCGCGTGAGTAGTGGTTGGCACTGGCCGCGCCGCCGTGCCATAGCTCAATACCGGCCAGTGCACCATGGGCGTGGATCTCGTCCACAGTCATCGCCAGTGCCTTGACATCCTGATCGTCCCAGATCGAGGCCGACGGGTAGGGCTCGTCGTCTGATGAAGGATGGATGGAGCAATACTCGGTGCATACCGTGCCCCAGCCGCCTTCGGCCTTCACGCCGCGCATTGTTGCCAGCGTCCGCGGCCGGCGGTAACCCATGCCGGTGCAATGGGGCACTTGGTAGAAACGATTCGGCGCTGTGACCGGTCCGATCTGGACAGGCTCGAAGAGGACATCGAATCGAGGGTCGCGGGGCATCTCATCCTCCATGGGACGCGGTCACTTCTTGCTCGCTGGACCCCCCCAACGGCTAATGGCTCGTGGCTAAAGGCTGGTCTGTTGGGGGCGGCTGGAGCCGCCCCCAACGACCGTCTAGCTCTTGGCGGCCGAGTACGCGTCGGCGTAGTAGTTGCCGAAGTCACCGAGATCTGCGAAGAACTCGAGACGGTCAACGACGTCCTGCGGCGGATAGATGGCTTCCCATTCGAGGATCTCTTCCCAGATGAACTCCTCAGCTGCAGCGTTGGGGCTGGCGTAGTAGTTGTAGTTGGTCAACTCTCCACCGTAGAACGGGTCGAGAATGAAGTTGATGAACGTCTGCGCGGTACAAGGATGCTCAGCAGTCATCGGAACAGCCATCGTGTCGACCCAGGCTGCGGCACCCTCAACGGGGATCGCATAGCCGAAGTCTTCATAGGCGTCGTAGTCGTCGGTTGATGCTTCGTCGTATGCGAACAGGAAGTCGCCGTTCCAGCCTTGCGCTACAACAGTCTCGCCGGTCGTCAAGAGATCCCAGTAACCGGCCGACGTGAACGACCCGATCCAGTCCTTGGTCTCCTTGATGAGAGCCGCGGCCTCGTCGACCTCTGCTTCGTTCGTGGTATTGATGGAGTAGCCCAGGTAAATGAGCGCAGCACCCATCGTTTCGCGCTCATCGTCGAGTAGCGAGATGAAACCGGCGTTCGGTGCGGCCATTTCCTGATCGAATATCACGCCCCAGGAAACGCCATCCTCGTCATCGATCGCCCCGTAGGCATACCCGATGCCGGTGGTGCCCCACTGATAGGGAACCGAGTACTGGTTGCCCGGATCGTATGGGAGGTCGGTGAATTCGTCCGCGATGTTGGACAAGTTGGGGATCGCGTCGGGATTGAGCTTCACAAGCAGGCCGGCCGACTTCATGATCGACACCATGTAGTCCGACGGCACGATCAGGTCGTATCCAACACCCGCGTCGATCTGCGCCAGCATCGTCTCGTTGGAGTCGTACTCGGTGAGGACGACACTTGCCCCGTACTCTTCTTCGAAGGCTGCCAGGAGGTCGGTGACCTCGGCGTCCTCGGCGATCGAGCCGTAGGGAATGTATTCGGTCCAGTTGTACAGGTTGAGGTCGCCGTCGGTCTCACCGAGAGCGCACGCGTCGGCCTTTGCCTGGGCTCCTTCAGCCGGAGCTTCTGTTGTTGCGACGGTGCCATCGGATGACCCGGACGTCGTGTCGCTGGAGCTATCCCCACACGCCGCCAGCACCAGAGCCAGTGCCGCAATCACTATCAACAATCGTCTCATTTCCGCCTCCTAGTTTTCTCCTCGCCGTTGCATTGCCAGAGATGAAAAAACGAGGATCATCGACGCAGTCACCATCAGGGTAGAGACCGCGTTGATTTCAGGGGTGACCGACCGTCTGATGAGCCCGAACACGTAGACGGGCAGGGTCGTCGATCCAGGACCCTGGACGAAGCTGGTGATCACGACGTCGTCTAGTGACAGCGTGAGGGCGAGCAGGGCGCCGCCGAGGACGCCGGGCATGATCAAAGGAAG
>JBLYYS010000117.1:0-7085 GCA_048550235.1 Acidimicrobiia bacterium
CGACGAAGGCGACTCATCCGGACTCTTTCAACGTCCCCATCCGGCTCGACCGCCTGCTCATTGGCCTGATCCTCCGGGATGCTGTCGACGGGAGATTCGAGTTCGACTTCTCGGTTCGACGGTTCGAACACTGGTCGAGATGTCGGTAGGCCGGCCGCGGCCAATACATCGTCCCGGGTGATTCGCCCGTGTGGGCCGGTTCCGTGCACAGACTCGAGGTCGATCCCTTGCTCTTTCGCCAAACGCCTGACCAGGGGTAGCGCCTTGGGCCGATCCACTCCCTCGCCTTCAGCACCGGCGGACGTACCCAACAGCTCTGCCTGCTCGTTGAGCGTCCCGACTATCGGAGCAGCTTCGGCAGCCTCATCCTGCTCGTCCTCAGGGATCCAATGCTCACCGGCGTAACCGACGACCACGAGGATCTCGCCAACGTTGATCGTTGACCCCACGGGGGCTCCAAGGTGCAGCACCACGCCCGCATACGGTGACGGGATGTCTGTTACTGCCTTGGCCGTCTCAACCTCAACGAGCGGCTGATCGATACCGATCGGATCCCCGACCTCGACGAGCCACCGGACCACTTCTGCGTCGGTCAAACCTTCCCCAATGTCCGGCAACCGGAATACCTGTGCCACCTACTCCTCCAGTGTCTTGCCGACCGCCGCCACGATCCGATCGGCGGTCGGAACGTAGTGATGTTCGGCGAGTTTGAGCGGGACGATCATGTCCCATCCGGTCACCCGCTGGATCGGAGCGAGCAGCGAGAAAAGCGAATGCTCTTGTATCTGCGCTACTACTTCGGCTCCGAAACCGGCAGTCCGGTGCGCCTCATGAACGACCACCGCTCTGCCGGTCTTCTCGACCGACGTGATCACGGTCTCGAGGTCGAACGGGACGATGCTACGCAGGTCGATGAGCTCTGCGGACACTCCCTCCTGCTGCAATATGGCCGTCGCCTTGCGGCCTTCTGCCGTCATCGACCCGTAGGTGATGATCGTCACATCATCACCAGGGGTGAGCACCCGCGCGAGGCCGAGCGGAACCCGGAAGGGTCCATCCGGAATCTCTTCCTTGACAGACCGGTACAAACGGATCGGCTCCAGAAACACCACCGGATCCGGATCGCTGATCGCCTCGAGGAGCATCCCCTTGGCATCGTAAGGGGTTGACGGAACGACCACCTTGACGCCGGGTGTGTGCGCATAGATCGACTCGGTCGACTCTGAATGATGCTCTGCGGCTCCGATTCCCCCGCCGTACGGCATCCTGATAACCATCGGAGCGGTGAATCGATGACGGGACCGATTCCGGATTCGTCCGACGTGCGAGACGATCTGGTCGTAGGCCGGGTACGAGAAGCCCATGAACTGAATCTCGGCCACGGGACGCATGCCGGCAACAGCCATGCCGAAAGCCGTTCCGATGATTCCTGATTCGGCTACCGGGGCATCGACTATTCGATCAGCGCCGTGCTTTTCCAGCAGGCCATCGGAGATCCGAAAGACACCGCCAGTCTTGGCAACATCCTCGCCGATCAGCAGAACGCGGTCGTCGGCGCCGAGGGCGGAATCCAGAGCATCGGTGATCGCCTGGGCCAGAGTTCGGACAGCCATCAGCCGCCCTCCGATGCGAGCAGCCGGCGCTGTCGCTCCAGATCTGAGGTCGGCTCGGCGAACATCGCATCAAACAACTCGTCGTGCCCGGGAGCGCGGAGACTCTCCGCCAGCTCTACTGCCCTCTCCACCACGATGCTCTCTTCTCCCTCTATGTGCTTCTGCCACTCCTCGTCCCACGCACCATTGACTTCGAGGTACCGGCGAACGCGCTCGAGAGGATCCCGTCGACGCCAATCCTCAACTTCAGCGCCTTCCCTGTAGCGACTGGGATCGTCACTCGTCGTGTGAGGTCCTATCCGGTATGTGACAGCTTCTATCAAGGTCGCGCCATTCCCACTGCGCGCCCGTTCGACCGCGGTCTTGGTGGCCCAGTAGACACCAAACAAGTCGTTTCCGTCGACCCGGACACCGGGCACTCCATAGGCGCCCGCTTTCTGCGCGATCGTGTCGGTCGCCGTCTGACCGGCTACACCCATTGAGATTGCGAAGTGATTGTTCTGGCAGAGGAATACGGTGCCGGTCCGAAATACTCCGGCGAAGTTCATCGCCTCATGGAAATCGCCTTCGGAGGTGGCGCCGTCGCCGAAATAGGTAATTGCGATCCGATCGTTTCCCTGTAGCCGTTCGGCCCATGCCAGGCCGACCGCGTGCAGCATATGTGCGCCGACCGTGATCGATGGGGGCAAGACGTTGACGTAATCGGGCGGGGATCCACCGCGCTCGTGACCCGTCCGACCGGCCAGCAACAATTCCCACGGATAGCCCTGCATCCACATGGCTGCGGGGTCGCGATAGGTTGCCACCATCCAGTCGTCCGGCCGCAGTACCGCCGCGCTACCCACCTGAGCCGCTTCCTGACCTTCAAACGGAGCGTAGGTCGCCAACCGACCTTGCTTCTGAATCGCTGTCGCCTTCCGGTCGTAGATGCGGGCGGCCACCATGGCGCGATACAACTTGCGGGTCATCGGGACGTCGATCGGCGCCTCGCCGACGAGTTCCCCCTCGGGCGTCAGAATCTGGAGCATACGTCGACCAGGCTAGTGCCTGGACAACGGGACGTAGCTCGCCCGAGCTATTGGTCTATTCAGAATCTACGTAGTCGATCAACCAGACGAATACACCGCGGGCATAAGAAGGCCCGACCTCGTACGAGGCAGCCATGGCCCCGAGCGGCGCGAGCGCCGATGCGATGTCCCCCGGTGCTTCGAACACATCGACCAGACCGGGTGTGTCAAGGTAGAAGAGAACCGAACCGGGGTCGACTTCCATCACCTCAGCCAGCGACTGCAACTGATCGTTGTCGATCAAACTGGGGGAAACGCCGATGCCATCGGCCAGACCAAGGCTGGAAGTGGCTGCAAGGTAGTCGCCGGCAACTCCGAGCACCGCTGCCTCCGTACCATCGATCTCGGCAACCCAGAACGACCCAGAGGCGAGTTGACGTTTTCGTAGGTCTTCGACCCCGCCCTCGCTCAGGTCCCCGACGAGTTGATCGACATAACCCTCGACGTCTGCCGGAGCACTCGTACCCAACAAGACTTCGAGTCCGATTGGATAGCCCGTTTCTGTTGCCATCATCCCGCCGTTGGCACGAACGAGAGCAATCGCCGAAGGACCATCCAGCAGGGAGAGGAACTCGTCGAGATCAACTCCGAACTCGGCTTCTGCCTCTGCCAGCAAATCCTCTGTCTCAAACCCACCTAAGGTCGCAGCGATAGCCTCCCACAACGAAGCAATCGACCACCCTCCAAACATCGCCAGGGTATCCATCGGTAGATCATTGATGACACTCCCGGCATCCAGGTCGATTCCACCAGTGGGATCTTCGCCGAGGACCACCGAGTCGGCCCGAATGCCGACATCTGTGATCGACAGTGAGGCACCCACACCATCCATGCCGTAGTCAGATACGAGATCGGAGGTCATGCCTTCTGCCTCCAGGGTCCCGGCGAAAGCGTTCGCATCGACGTACATCGACATGACCCGGTCGGAAGGAAGCTGCTCCATGACCGCGGCGAAGCGTTCGTCGTCGGCCAGCGACGAACCAGGTTCCGTGTTGATGGCACCCACGACGGCCTCACGAGTTCCGAACACGACCACAGAATCGATCCGACCGAACACGAGCGGCGGATCGAACTCGAAATCGTCCTCAGCGACGAACAGTGCCCGGCCTGCGTACTCCTCGCTCGCGACGCGGACCCCCGTCGAGACCGAGAGACCGTCGGCGAACTCCTGCAGGAAAAGATCAGCGGCCGCCGCATCGCGAGATTCGATCACCAGCAGCACCTCGGGCAATCCGTCGTAATCGTTCACACCTTCGATGCCGGTGATGGACAGCGAGACGGTCCGTCCGATCCACGGACGGATGTCTGTGCTGAAATCGACATTGAGTGCATCTTGCATTGCCCGATCCAACTCCCCGATCAGGCCGTCGACATCCTGGAGGTCCTCAGTCGGTACCTCCCCTGAGGCTTCGATCATCCAGATGATCGTGTCGTTGAGTTTGCGCGCATCCCCTTCGATGAACTGAAGGAAGTCGACGCTGATGAACACCTCTGTGTCCGGCGGCATGACTTCTGCCGCGGCCACGGAAGTGGCGAAGAACGATCGCATTGCCAGAGCGGCGCCACCGACGAGCACTACCACTGCGACCGCGGCGATAATGGCCAACCATGGTCTGCTTCTTGACACCGTGGGGGCCGATATCGAACCGACGACCTGTACATCGGGATCGACCGTCGGAACAGCGTTTGCATCGAACGGATCTTGTCCGGCGGGCGGATCCCCGAAATTGGTCACAGTGAATCACTCCTTCGTAGGCTGATTATCGGCCTATCGGACGAGGATTTGAAGAGGTTTCCGCGCCTAGTTGTCGGAGGAGGCGAGGCTTTCCTCGAGGTCGTCGACGGTCATCAGTACCGTTCGCGCCTTCGACCCTTCCGACTGACCGACAACACCTTTGCGTTCGAGGATGTCCATGATCCGGCCTGCTCTTGCGAACCCGACGCGCAGTTTCCTCTGCAGCATCGATGTCGAGCCGAGTTGTGATCTAACGACCAATTCGATGGCCTGTCGGACCAACTCGGCATCATCGTCGTCCTCGTCGGCAGCTACAGCCTTCGCTTCCTTGGCAAGTGTCTCGATGACCTTGTCGTGATACTGGGCCTCTCTCTGCTTCTTCACCCAGGCGACCACCGCATGGACCTCTTCCTCGGACACCCAGGCTCCCTGGATGCGCTCGGCCTTCGGATCCTTGGCGGTCACCACCAGCATGTCACCCATGCCAATGAGCTTCTCTGCGCCCGAGCCATCGAGGATGACCCGGCTGTCGGCCTGCGAGGCAACAGAGAACGCCATCCGGCTTGGTATGTTGGCCTTGATAACGCCGGTGATCACGTCGACGGAAGGTCGCTGCGTGGCGATGACCAGGTGGATACCCACCGCCCTGGCCATCTGAGCGATACGAACGATCGCATCTTCTACCTCTCGACCGGCGACCATCATCAGGTCGTTGAGCTCATCAACGACGACGACCACGAACGGGAACCTGTCGAATCCGTCCGGATCGAGATTGCCGGCGTCCCACTTCTCTCGGTAGCCGTCAATGTCCCGCACGTGTGCATCCGCCAGCAGGTCGTAGCGCCGATCCATCTCGGCAACCGCCCACTTGAGGGCGTCGGCAGCCTTCTTGGGATTCGTGATGACCTTGGTGAATAGGTGTGGCACCCCGTTGTACTGACCGAGTTCGACCCGCTTGGGATCAACCATGATCAGGCGCACGTCATCCGGTGTCGTACGCATCAGAAGCGACGTCACGATCGAGTTGATGCAGGATGACTTGCCCGCTCCGGTTGCACCTGCAATCAACACGTGTGGGAGTTCGCTGAGGTTGATCAACTTCGGGCGGCCGGAGATATCCATCCCCAACGCAACCTCGAGTGGGTGCCCATCAAAGTCGTCGGTGCCGGCCTTGAGCACATCGCCGAGCGTGATCAACCGACGTTTGCGGTTCGGGACCTCGATGCCGATAGCGCTCTTGCCTGGTATCGGAGCCAGCAGCCGGACGTCGGGTGTTGCCAGGGCATAGGCAATGTCGTTGGCCAGGCTCGTAACTCGAGAGACTTTGACGCCCGGTTGGAGCTCGATCTCATACCGGGTAACCGTCGGACCGGGCACGATCTTCGTTAGTCGCGCATCGACTCCGTGCTGTCTCAGAGTGTCCTCCAAATCGAGGGCAGTTTGCTCGAGGACCCTCTTCGACTGCGCTTCGCCGCTGCCACCCTTGAGGAGTTCGAGCGGAGGAATCTGATATCCCTCTCCAGGCTTCGGTTCGGGCAGTGCGATCTTCGTCTGACCTGGCCCGGGACGAGCTTTGCCTTTGGGCTTGCCGACCGGCGCCTTCTTCCTGGGGCCTTGATCCGCCGGTTGCGGTGCGACCGGCTGAATCTGAGGCGGCCGGTGGTTACCGGCAACTGCCGCTCTAGCGTGACGGGCCGGGCGAGCCGGCATCCGAAGGGCGGATGCCCAACTCCGGACGGCTCCAAGAATCTCTCCGAGGGCCATGAACAGTTGCCTTACGGTGGCTTTGGACAGGACCAACACTCCGAGCGAGGTCACTGCCGCCAGTACAACGAATGCCCCCCAGTATCCGACGAGTCTGCGGAGCGGGAAGGAGAGCAGAGATCCAATGGCTCCTCCTCGTTCGAGGACCGGGTCTACGTCCGGCCACAGCGGAACTGTACCGGTAAGGAGATGGAAAAGTGAGAGTGATCCGATGAAGGCCGTTACCAATCCGAGCGTCAGACGTCCGTAGTCATCGCGATGCTTGCCGATGATCAGGACCACGCCGAGCGCCGCGAGGGCAATGGGGAATGCTACGGACCAGAGACCGAAGAGCAGCCGTAGGCCGGAGACGATCCAACGACCGACCGGCCCGGCTTCGCCGATGAAACCGAGGACCATGAGGGAAGCGACTACAAGAAGAACGACGCCCCAGACGTCGTCGGCTTGCCTGCCGAGAGTTTCCCGGATGAAGGCCCGAAGTCTCGCCAGCAGGGAGACCCGACTCTTCCGGGTTGGCTTCTTGGTTGTCTTGGTGGACACCCGCTTCCGACCGCTTTTGCCCCGGCGGGTGGGTGTCCGGGTTGCCATTCGGCATCACTCTACACCCGTCGCCGACGCTGACCAACCATTAGCGCGCGCAACTGCGCGCGCAGAGCGCGAAATCCGCACGATCTAGCTGCAGACTCGCTCTGCCCACTCGATCAGATCACCGATGACCTCGGACCTATTGGTCTCGTTGACCAACTCGTGTCGGGCGCCGGGGTAGACGCGCATGGTCTTGTCGGTCGATGCCATCCTCTCGACCGCATGGAGTGAATCCTGATACGGAACGTATGGATCGGCAGATCCATGCAGGAATAGCACGGGCATCGTGATGCGGTCGATCTCAGCGTTGAAACGGTCGAG
>JBLYYS010000118.1:0-2960 GCA_048550235.1 Acidimicrobiia bacterium
GCCTGGATGCTGGACGCAATCAGTGACTCCGCGCCTACGGTCACCCCAGGGATCGTCGGGCAAACGAATGTCGTGTTGTTTTGGAATCCCGGCCAGTCGAGTGCTCTCGACGCCTCCGGTGTGGCGACGGGTCGTGATGTTGGAAGCGTCGGCGTCTACATTCCTCGCGCCGGTGATATGAACTTGACGTTCGAGTCCCTGGAAGTCGGGTTCCGGGATCTCGAGACAGGCAGCCTTTGGAACGTCCTCGGGCAGGCAGTGGAAGGGGAGCTATCCGGTGAGAGGTTGACCGCCATTCCTCACCTGGACACGTTCTGGTTCGCCTGGTTGTCCTACAACCCGGCGACGGAATTGATTTCGCCCTGACTTGAACTGATTGCTGTAGTGCCGACAGGTCAGTCATGGAAGGATCTGCTCATGATCTGTTCTGGCCGAGACGAGCGGCCTGCGTGACCGCAGACCCCGGCCTGTTCTTTCCCGGCCCCGATCAGAGTGCTGTCCCGGCCCTCGAGCTCTGCGCCCAATGTGGAGTTAGAGTCCGATGTCTTCAGTACGCTCTGGCGCTCGATGAGGCCTACGGTATCTGGGGTGGCATGACCGCATCCGGTCGCCGTCGATTGCAGCAACGGGGAGCTTGAACACCGCCCGGACGCGGTACGCTCTGGTGTACAGCTATCTCCGAGGTATCCAATGAATGTTGTTACTCCCGCGCCGCCGGATCCCCGCGACTTCCTAGCCATAGACGCCTTGCTGTCCGACGAGGAAATCCTCCTCCGGGATACCGTTCGCCAGTTCGTCGGCGATCGGATACTTCCCGACATAGCGGACTGGTTTGAGGAAGGTATCTTCCCTTCCAAGCAGATGGCCAAGGAGATGGGAGCCCTGGGTCTGCTCGGTATGCATCTCGAGGGTTACGGATGCGCCGGGACCTCGGCCACCGCCTACGGACTGGCCTGCCTGGAACTCGAAGCGGGCGACAGTGGTGCCCGCAGCTTTGTTTCCGTTCAGGGCTCGCTGGCCATGTTCCCGATCTGGGCGTACGGATCCGAGGAGCAGAAGCAAGAGTGGCTACCGCGCATGGCCGCCGGAGAAGCGATCGGATGTTTCGGACTCACAGAAGCGGATTCGGGCAGCGATCCAGGTTCGATGCGCACGCGTGCGGTCCGGGATGGGGACGATTGGCTGCTCAACGGCACGAAAATGTGGATCACAAATGGGGGAGTGGCCGATGTCGCGATCGTGTGGGCCCAAACGGATGAAGGTGTGCGGGGTTTCATCGTTCCCACCGATACCGCGGGTTTCAGTACCCAAGACATCCACAAGAAGGTCTCGTTGCGAGCATCGGTTACTTCAGAGCTGATTCTCGAGGACGTCCGTTTGCCGGAAGATGCGGTTCTGCCGGGGGTCGTCGGCTTGCGCGGACCGCTTTCGTGCCTGAATGAGGCTCGATTCGGCATCTTGTTTGGGGCGATGGGAGCTGCCAGAGCTTGCTTTGAGGCAGCGCTCGACTACACGCTGGATCGGAGGCAGTTTGACGTCCCGATCGCTTCGTTCCAGCTGACCCAACAGAAACTTGCCGATATGGCCGTGTCGGTCAACCGGGGGACCCTGGTTGCGCTCCATCTGGGGCGGATGAAGGACGCCGGTACCTTGCGGCACGAACATGTGAGTTTCGGGAAACTGGACAACGTGCGTGAAGCGCTCGATGTGGCCAGGAAGGCCCGCGGGATGCTCGGTGCGAACGGTATCACTCTGGAGTATCCGGTCATCCGGCATATGAACAATCTCGAGTCGGTCTTCACCTACGAGGGGACAAACGAAATCCATACGCTGGTGCTCGGCAACGCTCTCACCGGCATTCAAGCGTTCCGCGCCTAGGCCCGCTCTACACTCGCAGATCATGACCGATTCATTTTCTTGGCCAGACGTCCTCGGTCGCATAGCCGATGGAACCGATCTCGACCGTCCGTCTGCCCATGCGGCGATGTCCGAAGTCATGCATGGGCGCGCGACTCCGGCGCAGATCAGCGCCTTCATGGTGTCGATGAGAATGAAGGGGGAGACGACCGAAGAAATGACCGGTTTCGTGGAGGCCATGCGTGAGGTCGCCGTCAAGGTCGACGTTGGAGTACCGGTTGTCGACACAGTGGGAACCGGCGGTGATCGATCCGGCACATTCAACATCTCGACGACGGCGAGCATCATCGCGGCCGGCGCCGGTGTAACGATGGCGAAGCACGGCAACCGCTCCGCATCATCACAATGTGGCTCGGCCGACGTACTCGAGGCACTGGGCGTTGCCATCGAATTGCCGCCGGAGGCCATGGCGCAGCTGGTCCGTGAGGAACGGTTCGGTTTCTTCTTTGCGCCGCTTTATCACCCGTCGATGCGTCATGCGGGTCCGGTACGGCGTGAGGTGGGAATCCCGACCGTCTTCAACTTCCTGGGACCACTTGCCAATCCGGCCATGGCGAAGCGGCAGGCTGTCGGTGTTTCGGACGCGCGTATGGCCGAGAAGATGATTGGAGTGTTGCGGAATCTTGGTTCAGAATATGCGTTCGTGGTCTACGGCGAGGACGGACTCGACGAACTCACAACTACCGGACCTTCCTACATCTATCGCCTGCGTGACGGTGAAATCACTCACGCTGAGTTCACGCCGGAGGACTTCGGCGTGGCCAGGGCTTCGACCGAGGATTTGCTCGGGGGTGATGCGGCGACAAATGCATCCATTACTCGGAGCATCCTCGACGGTGAGTTGGGTCCAAAACGTGACATCGCCGTGGTGAATGCATCTCCCGCCATCGTCGCTGCCGGCCTTGCGAACGGATTCGAAAGTGGCGTCGTGCTCGCTCAAGCGGCGATTGACTCTGGTGCTGCCGGCTCAGTCTTGGACCGGGTTATCACTCGCACCAATCAGCTGGTGGCCGAGGGCTGATGGCATCAGCCAGTCTCTCAGC
>JBLYYS010000119.1:0-3883 GCA_048550235.1 Acidimicrobiia bacterium
GCCTCACCCTCGACGATGGCCTCGTGCTGGTGCTGATCGTGTCCGGCCTGTTCGGCGGTGGCATTCAGCGGCACCAGCCCGGTGGCAAGAAACAGCGCGGTCAACTTCAACGCTGAAAAAAAATTATACTTCATAGCCAATCTCCACTCCTGATTGTTCCATACCCCCTCTCCCGCCGGGAGAGGGTTGGGATTTAATTGGGGTCAGAGACGAATTTTTCCGATCGGTGGGCAAAATTGGATACAACTGCTAAGAAAATTCGTCTCTGACCCCAATTAACTAGTGGCGGGGTACATTAGGTCTTCCCCGGTCGCTCCAGCGGAATCAGGATCTCCACCTCGCCCTCCTGCCGCAGACGCTCGGTCTCCTGCTCGACCGCGGCCTCCATCCGCTCCTCGCGCATGTGGTCGCGCAGTTGTTCACGCACTTCATCCAGCGGCAACAATCGCGCTTCTTTTCGCTCCTCGAGGCGGATGATGTGCACCCCGAAGGGTGTCTCTACGGGGTCGGAGATCTGCCCCGGCTGCAGGGCGAAGGCGACCGCTTCGAAGGCCGGGGCCATCTGGCCACGGTGGAAAAGTCCGGTGTCGCCACCGTTTTTGGCGGTCGCGTAGTCATCCGAATACTCCCGTGCCAGCTCGGCGAAGTCCTCACCGGCACGCGCCTTCTCCAGAACCGGCACCATCTGCTCGCGGATCGCCGCGCGGTCGTCGGTGGTACCCATCGGCTTCCAGGTCAGCAGGATATGGCGCACGCGCACCTGCTCGGGCAGGGTCAGCCGAATCTCGTTGTCGCGGTAATAGGTCTCCAGCTCCTCGTCGCTCACCGTCGCCACACCCAGGCGGATGTCATCGAGGTATTTTTTCGCCGCGATCATGCGTTCGACGTGTTGGCGATAACTGTCCGGCGTGAAACCCTCGCTCAGGATGCGGCGATTGAATTCGTCCGGATTATCGAAGGATTCTCTGATCTCGGCCAGGGCAGTGTCGATCTCGGCCTCCGAGACCTCGATGCCCTGGGCCTCGGCCGCCTGCCGGACCAGTTCCTGCTCGATCATCTCGTCCATGGCCTCCTTGCGCAGCTGGGTCAGCCGCTGCAGGTGATCGCCCCGCCCCGCGACGTTGATGCCGTAGGGGCGGCGGTACTCCTGGTAGAAGGCATTGAAGCGTTCGTGGCTGATCTCGACGTCGTTGACCCGCACCGCATTGCCCGGGATGAATCCCTGTGCCCAGGCCCCGGTGCCCAGCAGTGCAAGCAGGGTCAGCAGCGGTGCAGCACGCCACCGGCCTGTGGCTGTCACGCCCCACCCTCGGCCTTGGCCCGCGGTGCACCCTGCTTCGCCTTGGCCGGCGCCGGCGTGCCCATCAGACTGAAAAACGGCAGATCACTATAGCTCAGTTCCTCCGAGCGCGAACCGACGAAGACATAATAGGTGGTCAGCCGGCTGACCTTCACGTCCGCCTCGTAGAGGCCGGCGCCCAGCACCCGGGCCGGCACCACCTGGCGGCCGCGACCGTCGGCGCCGTAGTAGAGCACCGTCACGTCGGGGATGTCGTGCCGTGGCAGACCGGTCCTGGGATTGGTGAGCTTGAACTTCACGGTGGTCGTCTCACCCACCGGTATGCGCCGTTCGGTGCTCTGGAACTCCACCGCCATGGGCGCCGTGGTGACCCCCATCTCGGGATTCGGCTCCACCCTGGCGCTGAAACAGTGCAGGAAGCGCGGGGTGTCCATCATGAAGGCGATATCGTAGGTCCCTTCGACGGGGATTTTCACCCGGCCGGTGTACACCCCGGGTTCGCGCTCGCCGAGACTGCGGTCCACGACCTCAATGGCGCGCGCCTCGTGGCCGTAGTTACGGAACGCCCCCATGGGCGCGCCCATGCCCTCCATGTAGTAGTGCACCGTGCCCTCGGCCTGATTGACAATGTAGGACGCGGCCTGTTTGACCGAAGGCACAATGCTGTCGGCGATACTGATGTCCGCAGCCGCCCCCGGCGGGCGCTGACCGGCGGGAATGTAGGTGACCGGCGGCGTCTCGGACTCGTCCAGTTCAGAGACCGGGATCAGGCCGACGTCCTGCGTGCCCAGTGAGCGGATATAGGCGAAGGAGCGGGTAAAGCTGACCTGGTAGGGCTGGGTGCCGACCTGGATGGTATGCGCCAGCGTGTCGGTTGAGGCGTCGAAGACGTAGACGTGGTGGTCCACCGGATTGACCGTTATGCCCCAGCGCCCGTCCTGCGAAAACCGCATGGGGCCCAGGCCCGGCTTGGCCTCGATGCGGGTGCGGATCTCCAGCTTGTCGGCATCGACCACCGTGATGGTGCCCGTCTTGCCGTCGGCCACGTACAGGGCCTTGCCGAGCGGTGAGAAGGCCAGTGAGATGGGTACCTCGCCTGTCTTGAGTTCCTTGACTTTCTCCAGAGACTGGACGTCGATGACCGTCACGGTGCCGTCATCGCGGTTGCTGACGAAAGCCAGCCGGTCATCGTCGCTGAAGGCGATCTCGTGGTGGCCCATGCCGGTGGCGATGAAGGCTACCTTTTTTAAATCCGCTGTGTCGATGACGGTCACGCCGCTCTGCTCGGCGGTTTCGGCGTTGTTGCCCACCCACAGGTAACGTTCGTCGACCTGCAGCTCGGCGCGCATCGGCTGCTCGCCCGCCTCGATCCCGCCGACCACCTCGAAGGTCTCGGTGTCCACCAACGCGATCTTGCCGGCCAACGGCATGCTGACGAACAGCCGCTTCTGGTCCTCGGTCTTGGCCCAGTCCGCAGCGGGGCTATCGAGATTGATCTGGGCGAACAGGTTGGTGACGCCGGTGATGCCCACCGCCGGGTCGATCACCGAGATGGAGGCGTCACGGTTCAGCACCAGCAGGAAGTGGCTGTTGAGGTCGATCATGGGACGCACACCGACGATGCCCTGCAGGTAGGTCGACACCCGATCCGTGCAGCTCATCGGTTTTTCGCCCTTGGCCTCCCAGGCCATGGCGAGATCCATCCAGGCCGCCGGGTAGCGGCCCTTGATGGGTTCGCCGGTGTTGGCGTCGGTGATGCGGAAGGTGACGTCGGCCCAATCCGCGGCGATGACCTTATCCGAGTCGCCCTGCGTCGGGCGGGTTGAGAATTCGACCACCACACCCTCCCGGCTGATGCGGTTGGGATCCTGGTCGGCGTCGCCCGCCTCGGCAGATGTGTCTTCGGCGGCCGATGGCGAGCCAGTGGTCAGCTGTTCGCTGTGGGATTCGGTATCGGTGGCGGCGGATGCCGCCGGGACCGAAATCGAAAGCAGCAGGGCGAGTAGGCCCCTGCCCAGAAAGCCTCGTAATGGAAAATACACAGGTGTGCTCCTCAATGTGGTTCTACTTTTTCTTGTAATAGTAGTCTTTCGTGATTGCGGTCGACCGAATCACCTATTTTTATCCAGTCTACCAGTGTTCGAGGCATAAGGCTCGCCCGGGTGTTTCGCTGAGGCGGACACAAGCCCGCATGCCCCTTCCTACGACAATTCTCGACCCGCATTTCAGCCCAAAGTTCCGCCAGAATTTGAATGGCCTGGCTGTCTGCGGGTAAAAAAAGTGGGTGCAGCCCCTCCAGGCTGCACCCACGTGTTTGGTTGGCGGCCCGTCCGCTGGGTCGCACAGTTTTCAACAGCTCCTTATGGCGCCGCAGGAGCTACCCTGAGTATACCGAACTGACCGTTGCGGTTACCATTGGGTGCGTAGTCACGGTACAGGTAGTCACCACCAACCGCACCGCTACCGCCAGCATCGAACAGGATCGGCCAGTGCGCGTAGGCGTGGCCCATGCCTTCCTCGCCGCCCATGTACTTGCCGATCGGGTTCAGACCCAGCGCGGCAGAGTCGACGGTGGATTCCGCC
>JBLYYS010000120.1:0-8590 GCA_048550235.1 Acidimicrobiia bacterium
GCTCATTCGGCGAAACACCCGTAGCGGTCCGCTCTCCCGATTCGTCTGGATAATCCAGTCCGTAGCCATTGGGGAGTGTCACATGGCCGGGTCGGAGAGTGTCGGTGACTTCCACACTGGTGACGATGGTCCCGCCACTGGTCGATACCCGGGCAGTTCCTCCGTCTTCGACGCCGAGTGAGGCCGCATCCTCGGGCGACATACGCAATGCACCGCCGCGATCGCGCTTCCGCCACTCGGGATCCCTGAAGATCGTATTGGCCGTGAATGAGCGCCGCTCACCTGCGGCGAGGATGAACGGAAAGTCGGTACTTGTGAGAGACGCCGGGGCCTCGCTGAGATGTCCAAGCTCGCTGAGGAGTTCGGGGACGGCCAGACTGATGCGCCCGTCGGAGGTCTTGATCTGGCTCCAGATATCCTCCCAGGCGCTTTCGGCGAAGATGACACCAGATCGATTGGTGAGGATCGCATCGAAGAGTTGTTCACCGGGGGAGAGCCCGTCGCCCTCGAAGCCGGCACGGGCGACCTCCTTGGGATAGGTCATCGCGCAGCGGTGGGCGGCACCCCACAGTGCGGCGGCCGCCGCTGCACCTCCTGGAAGGGTCGGGCCCAGAGTCTCGTATAGGAGGATCGGAGCCATCCGGCCCATTGCAGGGTCGGAGGTGGTTGCGGCCATGAAGGCAATGGCGAACTCCTCACGGCTTCGTTCGGCGGTATCGCGCAGGCTCGATACCAGCTCCAGATCGAGACCCCCGAGCGCCCGGACCAGCCGGGCGTGGATCTCCGGCTCCGGCAATGTGCCCTGCAGTGGTTCGACGATCGGGGCTCTGAGTTGGAAGACGTTGCGGGGATACTCGAAGTTGAAGAACGTCGCTTCCCACTTCTCGTACTGGCTCGAGGCGGGCAGCACGTAGTCGGCCGAACGGGCGGTTTCCGTCATGGCGATGTCGATGACTACAACAAAATCGAGCGCCTCCATGGACTCTCTCATGCGGCCGGAGTCCGTCAGCGAGTGGACCGGATTGGCGGACTCGATGATCATCGCCCGGAACCGGTCCGGGTGCTTCGTGAGAATCTCGTCGGCTATTGAGTTGCACGGAATCAGGCCTCCGATAACCCGGGCACCGGTGACGGGTGTCGGGCGACGAGACGTATTGCCGCGGGCGAACTGGACGAGTTGCGTCGGTATGTATTGCGTTCCGGGTCTGCCGAAGTTGCCGGTCAAGGCCCAGAGAAGCTTCTCGAGATATGAAGCCAGGGTCGAGTGGGGAGCCTGTTGGATTCCCAGGTCTTCGAAGAAGGCAACGCTCGAAGCTCGCCCGATCCGCTCGGCGGTGCGTCGCAACAGCCTTTCTGGGATGCCACACCTATTCGCGAACTCGGCGATTGGCACCTCCCGGAGAACCGCCGCGATATTGTCGAACCCGGTCGTGTGTTCGTCGATGAACCGCTGGTCGACGTGGCCATCGTCGATGAGGATCGCCACGAGAGCAGCTAGACAGAATGCGTCGGTCCCCGGTCTCACCTGAAGGAAGTAATCGGCGAGATCGGCGGTCTCCGTTCGGCGTGGGTCGATTACCACCATCGAACGCCCCGGGTCGTTGGCGATAGCCTTGAGGACCCGCCTGGCCTCGGCGATGCCGTGAGATTGCCATGGATTCTTGCCGACGAAGACGGCTACCTCGGTATGTTCGAAATCGCCCCGCACTCCGGTGCCGAGCATTTCATGATTGACCATGAATTCGCCGGTCTTTTCCTGCGCGAGTGCGCTCGAGCGGAATCGAGAACCGAGTGCCGCCCGCAGTCCGGTGGAATATGCACCGCCTAGGTGATTGCCCTGGCCGCCACCGCCGTAATAGAGAATCGACTCGCCCCCATACGAGTCGCGGACCGACGCAAGGCCGTCTGCCACCTCTTTGATGGCCGTGTCCCAGTCAACCTCCTCGTAGGTGCCATCTGACCGTCGACGGAGGGGAGAGGTCAGCCGATCGCGACTGTTCTGATAGTGATCGAGCCGGAGGGCTTTCTCGCACGTGTAGCCCTTGGATCCTGGGTGACTCTTGTCGCCTCTGATGCGGGTGAAGTGGCCATCCTCGATTCGCACTTCAATCCCACAGTTGCACTCGCAAAGGATGCACGCCGTGGTTTCCATCGCCCTCCTCGGATCTCTCACTCAGAAGGTAGTCAATCCGCGAGGGAATCGGGCTGCGGAGACGTCTATGAACGCGTGGGCCGGGCTTGCGACCCTCCTCCCAGGTGGGTCGACTGCAGCTGTGATCGACATCGATGGATCAAGCTTGAAGCCGGTTTCGATTCCGACCGATCCTCAAGCCGGCGGCAATCCTGGTCGATACCGACCGGTAGGTAAGCAACGTCTCGGTCATAGAGGTTTGAGCATGTGTCGGAGTCTCAAGGTCCCTGTTGTTCTCGTCCTGTTACTCGCCGCTTGCGGGGGTGGGGCTGAGGTTGACGAGCCTGTCGCGGAGGCGGCCGTAGTCGCCGCCGCCTCTGAGCCTGATGTTGTCGTTCCGGCCGGGGCGACCGACGAGCCATCTTCTGAAGTCAGTACTACTGCGGTCGGTGCGCAACCCGAATCTGTGCCGGAGCCGATTGCCGCCACCACAACCACCGCAACTGTTCAAGCCGTTGTGGCGAGCGAACCATGGGCGCCGAAGACCGTTGATGAACTGGTCGATCCGGTGTTCGTGGTCGATGTTGGGTTTGGGTACGGCATCCCTGACGGTTGGTACGAGGAAGTCTGGATGAAGGCTGCCGACCCCACCGGTGAAGTCACCGGCGGCGAAGGCGTGCGTTTCACCGGTCTGGGTGGATCGACCCGGGCAGGAATCATGGTTGACGTTGATTTCGAGATGGGCGATCGCACCCATCTGGTAATGGCAGTCCACGGTGCTGTTCTGGAGCAGGGTTTGTCTGGCACCGGTTGGTACGGCCGGGAAGCGCCGCTGGCTGTGGCCGTGCGGTACGTCGATGCTGAGGGGACGGAGCATGTCGGGTTATCGGAGGATCCGACGAGCCCGGGGAACATGTACTTCGTAGCCTTCTCTGCCATCCCTGAGGAGGGAATGATCAACGGCGTGGAGGTCGCGCTCGGGCAGCCGTTTGTATACCAATTCGACTTGATGGAGTTGAATCCCGCGCCGGCGAAGGTCCTCTCGCTGGTGGTCGAGGGTGCCGGCTGGGACCCGCGGGTCGGAGAGGTCTACGAGATCATGCTGGCGGCCGGCGACTGAATCTCGATCGACTGAAGGTGGCTGGCAGAATGGAGCGATGGAGCATCACGCAGATTTCGCCGTCCCCATCAGTCAGCGTTTGGAAGTCGAGACTTCAGTCGGCCCAGACGACGGCCTGAGCCCGATTGCAGGGCAGGCGATAGCATTGGGCTGGTGGGTCGACCCCGGGTCAACGTCCGATCCTGTCCACGAACCGACGGGGACCCTCTACCTCATCGTCGACGAACGCCGCCCCCGCCCGTACTGGGTGAAGCAAGGCGACCTGACGCGGGTGCAGCTCGGTACCTAGCTATCGGCGTTTTGCAGCCCATCGGTCGATCGTCAGCTCGCGCCAGTCCGATCCGAGATCGAAGTCTGCCAGAGCGTCCCGCGCAAGATCCCGATCGGCCTGCGACTGAATCTCGTTGACACGAGATTGGAGCGTCGGCACTGCTCCTGAACCGAGGCTGATGAGGTAGTGGATGTCTAGTTCCTTTCCCTCGGCCGCACGGTCGAGGTTGACCGCGGAGATCATTGAGGCCGGATGCGCCAAGTTGAGGCCGACGGTGAGTATGAAGGCCGAGGTGACTGCTCCGACCACGAGACGGTCTCCGCGGCCTCTGAGAACGGTGAGGCTCATCCAAATCAGAATGAATCCCACCCAGAACAGGAAGGTGGTGGTGTAGACCCGGAGTTCCGTCAGGCCGAACTCGCCTACGTAGAGCAGCATGCGCCTGACCGCAGCGATACCTGTCACGATCGTGAGGACCAGCAGGACCTGTGAGGCGGCCAACGTACCGCGCCGGTTTGGTAGTGCTCGGGTCGCCCACTCGGCGATCAAGATGACGGCGACTACCAGGGCGGCTACGACGACCAGCTCGAAGAAACCTCGCCGTGCGTACTCCGCGTGAGAGAGGCCGGTGCGCGCCACCGTGTCGGCACCTCCAAAGAGATACGCGAACTGCACCAATACGAATGCGCCGAACAGCACGTCCAAGCTGATGAGGGGCAGGAGCACCACCGGCGCTTGCAGGCGAGGTGAACCATTGCCAGAGGCTGGGGTCGCAGGTGGGCGGCGAACTCTGGCAACGATGCCCAGAGTCATCCAGCCGGCCAAGACCGAACCGACGAGTCGTCCCGACACACTCGGAAGATTCTCCAGGCTGCGGATCAGGCTCTCACCGAATGACTCAAAGACGGCATCGGCCGACGCCAACAGGGAACCGAAGATGATCAGTGCCAGCACCGAGATCCCGAGGCCAACTGTGATCGGACCCAGCCTCCTCATCAGCCTGCCGAACGACCTTTCGGTGGTGGCGATACCGGTTCGTAGATATGCGAGCGGTGACGAAAACACCCCGAAACCGGTTTCGATGGATTCCGTCAACAGGTCTGAGATCCTCCAGTGGTGGAGGCCTGGTCGCCTATTCACTCCGACAGCCATGATGAGCAGCGCTGAGAAGGCGAGCAGATTGAGGGCGGCCAACGACGGAAGCGAGCGCACCGCCGACAGCGCGGCAACCAGTGCGGCCCCGGCGAGTAGGGCTCGGCCTTGGTAGTCCATGCTCTCCCGCCCGAGCCAAATCACAGAGCCGACGGCGCTGATGAGAAAGAGCGACCATCCAAAGCCAGGCGCAACGCCGTGAACCAGGATTGCGTATAGGGCCCCGATCGCAGCAGCGACGGCGAGCGAACGACGGAACAACGGATCGGGAGGCCGAGCAGGCGGACGAGTTGAAGTGACTTCGGGATTGTCGAGCACTACACCACAACGCTTGGAGTTGGATTGTCGTTCCCGCCTTGCCGGAGTTGATAGCCCACGCGCAAGGGCCGCCCCGAGGGGCGGCCCAGCCAACGGCTAATGGCTAACGGCCAATGGCAACCTTGACTACGTGAGCAAAGCTCACATAGTCAAGGCCATGACAGCCTTCTGCCCGTGTAGACGATTCTCGGCCTGGTCGAAGACACGGCTCCAGCGCCCGTCTATCACACCATCGGTGACCTCGACGTTGCGGTCGGCCGGCAGCGGGTGCATATAGATCGCGTCCTCGTCGGCCATCTCCATGCGCCGCTCGTCCACGATCCAATCCGAGTACTTCTCGGAGATCTTGGCCGATTCCTCGTGGTCGGAGGTCGTCAGCATCGAGCCCCACGCCTTGGCGTAGACAACGTCGGCACCGCGAATGCCCTCTTCGAAGTCTTCGTAGATCTCGAATGAACCGTGCGACTTCTTGGCGTTCTCTTCGGCCTGGGCGATGATCTCCGGGTAGAGCTTGAACTCGGGCGGACGGGTCAGCCGTACATTGGCACCGTATCGCGTCATCAGCAGGATGACGGACTGCGCCACGCTGATCGGCTTCTGGTAGCTGTCTGCGTAGGCGTAGCTCATGTTGAAGGTCAGCTTGCGTGGGTCGCCCTTTTGCTCGATGACCGTCAGTAGGTCGGCAATTGCCTGGAACGGGTGATACCAGTCGCATTGCATGTTGAGGACGGGGGTCCTACTGGCTTCCGCAACTGCACGGATGTACTTGTTGCCGATATCCCAATCGACGTTGCGGATGGCGATACCGTCGTTGTAGCGGCCGAGGATGTCGCCGATTTCCTTCCACGTGTCACCGTGGCCGATTTGAGTACTTGTGCTGTCCAGGAACATGGCATGCCCGCCGAGCTGGGCCATTCCGGCTTCGAAACTCGCCCGGGTCCGGGTGCTGGAGAAGAAGAACAGCATTGCGAGGACCTTGTTGTCTAGCAGCGGGTGCTGCTCGCCGAGTGCCCGGCGCCGTTTCAGGTCGAGGGCAACGTCGATGATCGTGTCGAGTTCGTCCTTGGTCCACTCCTGAGTGGTGATCATGTCTCGCCCGTGCAGATGTGTTTGCATCGATGCTCCTTTGGGTTGGGTCAGGCTCCTGACTTCCGCCGGATGAGGCGGAAGCGGAGCAAGTCGTCACGGAAATAGGAAGTCGACTGGGCAACCGGTTCGTTGTTCTGGTCGTAGCCAATCTCCTCAAAGCTGAGAGCCGGGGTGCGACGCGACACATCGAGTTCTTCTGCCTCATGGGTCGGCAGCGCAACCGGGACGATCTCTGATAGGTAGTACGAGAGCTGCCGGTCGCAATGCTGGTCGAGCAGGTCGTACAAGGGGAGGGGGGCGCTGTCGTCGCTGATCGGTTCTGTGATCAACCGTTCCGGCACGCGGTTGTAGGTCAGCGCAACCGGCAGGTCGTCTTCCAGGAAGACCTTCTCCACGACCACCAGCGACTCTCCTTGATCGATGCCGAGGTCGGTTGCGAACGCGGCCGATGCCGGTTCGGAGGTAACCGCGACGACTCGAATGGAAGGTGTGAATCCGTGGTCCTCGAGGACTTCCTCATACGACCACATCTCTTCCAGGCGTGACTTGATTTGCAGCCCAGGTTCGTTGACGAACGTTCCAGCACCCTGTTTTCGGTAGATCGAGCCTTCGTTCTCGAGCCTGCTGAGGGCGTCGCGGATCGTTGTCCTACTGACGCCCAGATCCGCGGCAAGTTCGGTTTCCGATGGGATTCGGCCCTCTTCGAACGCGCCGGAAACAATGCGCTCCTTGAGGTGCGCTTTCACCTGGTCTGTAAGTGAGGGGCTTCTGGTGATCATCAAGTCTCGGCTAGCACGTCGGGTGATCGTGTTGTATGATTGTATGACAAATCGTACAGGAGGTCTCTCCGGCTGTCCAGCCCCAACGGTTGGCCGGGATGGAAAGGCCCCTCGGTCAAGCCCATCAACTAGCAGGAGAGCAATATGCGCAGCTTCGCCGGAAGGGACATTCTTTCCCTCAAGGGTTTCGAACGAAACGAGTTCGAGCACCTCTTCCAGATCGCCGATGAACTCGAGCCCATCGCCAGGGAACGTCGGAACGTCGACCTTCTGTCTGAGAAGACCCTCGTCACCGCCTTCTATCAGCCATCCACCCGTACCCGACTGGCTCACGAGGCTGCCATGCATCGCCTCGGCGGTCATGTGACCGGGTTCTCGGATGCCAAGATGACGCGCGCCGGCGACTTCTATCAGGAGACCATCAAGGACACAGTCCACATGCTGGAGTACTACGGCGATGTCCTGGTAATGCGGCATTTCCAGCAGGGCGCCCCTCACGAAGCGGCCAAGTGGGCGTCGATTCCCGTAATCAATGCCGGCGACGGCTGGGGAGAGCATCCGACTCAGGTTCTCACCGACCTCTACACCGTGCAGTCAGAGATGGGTTCCGTCGACGGCAAGACGTTCGTCTGCATCGGAGACCACCGCATGCGCACCATGCATTCGATCGGATATGCCCTTTCACAGTTCGATGCTGAGATGGTCATCCTGTCGCCGGAAGAGATGTCGCCGCTCCCGGAATTCCTCGCGGAACTCGACGAGATGGGGACCAGCTACCGGATCGTCGAGCACATCGACCAGGTCATCGCGGAAGCCGACGTCATCTACATGGAGCCGGTCGTCCAGCCCGATTACACCCAGTCCCGTCAGGAGAAGCAGGACGAGTACGGCTTGACCCCGGCCAACTATCAGATCACCAGAGAGGTGATGAAGAAGGCCAAGGGCGACTCGATCGTTCTCCACTCACTGCCCAGGATGGATGAACTCCTTCCCGAGGTCGATCAACTCAAGCACGCTCGTTACTGGCAAGAGGCCTACAACGGCGTTGTCATGCGCATGGCGCTGCTCGCCTCCGTCCTCGGGGTGATGGAGTAATGCCGAAGCTGGTAATTGCCATTGGTGGCAACTCCCTGATCCCGGATGGTGATCACCAAACGGTCCAGGATCAGTATCTGGCTGCTGCAGAGACAGACGATCACATTGCATCCCTGGTTGAACAGGGATGGGATGTGGCCATCTCGCACGGCAACGGACCACAGGTTGGTTTCATTCTCCGCCGGTCTGAGCTGGCCAGCAGCGAGTTGCATGAGATTCCTCTCGACTACTGCGGAGCCGACACCCAGGGTGCCATTGGCTACATGCTGCAGCAGAACCTCGTGAACGACTTCCGTCAACGCGGGATTCAGAAGAGCGTGGCAACTGTGGTTACTCAGGTGGAGGTCGATTCCGCCGATCCGGCTTTCGCCGCTCCGAGCAAGCCGATTGGCTCGTTCATGGGCGAGGAGGAAGCTAAGAAACGCCGCGACAACGAGGGCTGGGATATCAAGGAGGATGCAGGGCGCGGATGGCGCCGCGTCGTTGCATCGCCTGCGCCCAAGCGAATCGTCGAGCTCGATGTAATCAAACAACTGCTCGATGCGGGCGTCGTCACCATTGCGGTCGGTGGCGGCGGGATCCCGGTTGTGGCCAACGAAGATGGTGATCTCGAAGGCATCGCCGCTGTAATCGAC
>JBLYYS010000121.1:0-2561 GCA_048550235.1 Acidimicrobiia bacterium
ATCCGGGACCTGCTCACTCAGCGGCAGCCCGACGAATCTCCCTGGGGTGTCGCCTACCTGGCCGTCACCGCCCTGGTGATGTTTGCTCTCGCCAGATCGAAGCATCGACTCGCCGACAGGCTGGACTCTGCGCCTCTGCGATCAGAGGCCTCGATGACGTTCCTGGATGGCATGCTCTCCGCCGGAACGATGCTCGGCCTTGCCTTGAATGCTCTGTTGGGCTGGTGGTGGGCAGACCCGTTGGCAGCGCTGATGGTCGGCCTGGTAGCCGCCAACGAGGCCCGTGAGAACTGGGAAGAGGCCGGCGAACTCCTCGAAGGCTGACAAGCCTTGGTTTCCTGTCAATCCAACACCGTGTTAATGGGGGGCCGCATTGACAGGAAACAGGGAAGGGGACCACGAACAGGTCGTGGAGTTAAGATCAGACCGGATGAGTTCCAAACGAAGGAGACGGGTTGATGCCAGATGAGATCGAGGTAGGACCCGTTGCCGACCTTCCTCCGGGAACGATAAAGGGGGTGAGCCACTATGCCGTGGGTCATTCCGACAAACTGTTCGCCGTTTCGAGAAGATGCCGACACCTCTACGCCGACCTCGCCGGCGGATCCGTCGATGAGAACGGTTGCCTCACCTGCCCATGGCACCAGGCCGAATACGATGTTCACACTGGCCGTATGGTGAAAGGTCCCCAAGGGATCTTTGCCAAGATCCCCGGCCTTGGCCTCGCATTCAAGACGTTGACTCTTGTCCTCCCCCTTCGTCGGGGCAAGGTTTCTGAGCACGACGGAACAGTCTTCGTCGAATAGACGCTGATTCCGAGCAGTAATCCAATAGGGAAAAGGGCGCCCTAGAGATTGAGGCTGGCGTCGGTCCAGGCTGCGCCGGATCTGCTCGACTCGAGGGCGGCGTCGGTGAATCTCACACCGATGGCGCCGTCCACATGGTTCGGGAACGTCATCGCCAGGGGATCGACTTCCTGCCCGGACCGTCTAGCTGCGATCGCCTCAGCCGCATCCGAGTAGATGTTGGCGAAGGCTTCCTGGAAACCCTCCGGGTGGCCCGACACGATGCGGCTCGCCCTCATCGCCCCCGGCTGCAGGCCCGGCCCACGGGGCGTGTAGGTGCGCGCTGGTTGAGCTAGCGGTGTGAAGCCCAGCCGGGTGGGGTTCTCTTGCCACCACTCGATGCTGCCCTTGGTGCCGGATACCCGGATCCGGAGACAGTTCTCGACGCCGGCTGCTGCCTGGGTTACCCAGAACGTCCCCCTGGCACCGTTCTCCATCCGCAACATGGCTGCACCGAAGTCGTCGACCCGCCGCCCCGGCACGACGTGGCCGATCTCGGCCGAAATCTCTGCCACCTCCAGTCCGGTGATGAACCGGATGAGGTTGTGGGCATGGGAGCCGATGTCCCCCATCACCAACGAGGGGCCGCCTTTGGTCGGGTCGAACCGCCACGGCACGTCCCCAGTTGGGTCCGGGTCCCGCTCGTCCGCCTTGCCACCCTGTACGTACTCGACCTGAACCAGTCGAATCTCCCCTAACTCTCCTTCCGCCACCATCGCCCGAGCCTGGCGAACCATCGGATATCCCGTGTAGTTGTGGGTGAGGCAGAAAACGAGTCCGGATTCCTCAACCAGGCCAACGATGTCGAGCGCCTCCTCGAGCGTGTTGGTCATTGGCTTGTCACAAATAACATCCAGTTCGCGGCGGAGGGCTGCCATTGAGTACTCGTGATGACTGTCGTTCGGGGTCATGATCGCCACGACCTCAGCTCCGTCGGAACGGTCCGACTCGGCGTCGAGCATCTCATCGACCGATGAGTACGGGCGAGGTATGCCCAGTTCCCGAGCTGATGCAATCGCCCTGGCCGGATTGGACGAAACGACTCCGGCGACGATTTCCAGTCGGCCATCCATGATCGCAGCCTTGCGGTGGGTTGACCCGATGAAGCTTCCGGGGCCTCCGCCGACCACTGCCAGTCGGAGCGGACGCCCCAACTGGTCCATAACAGGATTCGATTCCATGCCGTCCTTTCCTCCAGAGCGTGACTCTACCGATCGGACCGGAGTCCCAAGGGAGAGTGACCAAAGGCCCGAGACGCGACCCTGAACGGTCGTATAACATATTGAACATGCGTTCAACCGCTTCAGACGCCCCAGCCGACGACCGGACAACCAAGGCGCGTATCCGCGACGCTGCCATCGAGTGTTTCGCGAGTGACGGGGTAGCCGGCACCAGCATTCGGGCGATCGCGGAGAGAGCCGGAGTCTCGGCGGGCCTCGTCATCCACCACTACGGCTCGAAAGATGAGCTTCGCGTTGCCTGCGACGAGTACGTCGCAGCATTCATCAGGGACACCAAGACCGGAGCAATGTCGATGGGGGCCGGGATCGATCCTCTGGCGGCACTCCGGTCGGCGCTCGGCGGACCACCCCTCCTTCGCTATCTGGCACGCACGCTTGTGGACGGATCACCTCACGTAGCCGAGTTGGTCGATGAGTTCGTCGACGACGCGGTGCAATACATGGAGGTCGGCGTCGAAGCCGGGCTGCTGTTGCC
>JBLYYS010000122.1:0-12352 GCA_048550235.1 Acidimicrobiia bacterium
GGATGCCAACATCGTGCCGGGACAGGATCTGAATCGAACGAAGCTTGTCGCGCGAGTTGGCGATGCCGTGAGCCGTGTTGGGCGTATAGACATCCATCTGCTCGAACTGCCTGACCACCGCCAGGCCGAAGAAGGTAATCGAAGCGCCGATCCTCGGAAGTACTGCGTCGTAGTCGTTGATTGGGCGGCCGCGGTATTGCAGATCGGGTTCATCGCCTGCGAGATCGATGGCGAAACGCAGAGTATTGAGGACGCGTACCTTGTGGCCGCGGTCTTCGGCGGCCGCGACCAGGCGCTGGGTGCTGTATGCACGAGGCGCCCGGGAAAGAATGGCTAGGTTCATGATCCTCCTGAACGATATTGAGGGGCGGCTTCTGAGGCGGACCGATGGATCCCCACTGTAGGAGGATCCATCGAGGCACCGCTTCAGAGAATCGCTACTGAGTTTCGGACTTGCCTTTGAGTATGTTCTTCACTCCACCGACACCACCAGCCGCGACATCCGTCACTGCGTGAACTGCCTTTTCGCCTATCGCTTCGGCGGCTTCGAGTGCGCCGATGGCTGCCGCCTCAGCGGCATCCTCGACCCCAATTCCGATGGCCTTGGCACCCTCGACAGCTCCGCTGATCGCACCCGTTGTTACTTCAACGATGTCCGCACCGACCTCACCGGCTCCCTGTACAAGACCACGCGCCGTGTCGCGAATTGCAGCCAGAACATCGCCGCCGACCTCGGCGGCTCCGGTGATGGCTCCGGATACTGTTCCAGAGGCGGTCGCAACGACATCGCCGCCGATTTCCTTGACGCCGCTAATGGCCGAGCGACCAAGAGCCACCGCACCTTCGGCGAGCCCGACACCCGTATCCTTGGCTGCGGAAATGACTCCTTCCGCAATCGCGGCCGCCGTCCTGGACGCATCGGCGCCGACGGCACCGGTGCCCTTGATTGCGGCTCGGACGGTGTCGGAAACGACCCCAACCGTGACCGTCGCCACTTCGCCCACTCCCTCGACGATGCCGACTACCACACCTTTGACGGTGCGGACCAAACCAGTGCCGACCTCATTGACGGCATTGAGGGCGCCGCCCACTACCTGACCCACGGTACCCGTCAGGGAGCCGCCGACGTCCCCGACACCCTTGACTGTTGTGACCACCGCATCGCGAGCCACATCGGCGGCACCTTTGACGATGCTTCCGGTGCCCTTGAGCAGTCCGGTAATCC
Organism: Acidimicrobiia bacterium; assembly: GCA_048550235.1. Taxonomy (GTDB): domain Bacteria; phylum Actinomycetota; class Acidimicrobiia; order Spongiisociales; family JAHEDJ01; genus JAHEDJ01. The sequence goes on from JBLYYS010000122.1 coordinate 1,226, forward strand.
CTTCCTCTACTCGACGGCCAATACCTTGATCCGACATGGTGCTCCTCCTTCAGAGCCCTTGCGGAGTCCCGCTAGCGGTTCCGCAATGCGCCTCCGTGGCGCTGATCCCCGATCCACGGGGTGCAGCCGAATGATCCGACCAAAAGGCCTGCAGGTCCACGACAGACAACCGGACTGTCTGACGAGTCGCGGGCACCCCGGCGCCCAACAGGCGGCAGGATCCTGCCAGCGGCGGGTACTCTGCCGTCATGGCGATACGTATAGGCATCGTGGCACGGACTCCGACCGTTCAACGCGGCCTGGCGGCAGTGCTCACCGATTCGGGCTACAAACCGGTGCCACTGGCCGGTCTCGAATCATGGTCCCCCGGAAAGAGCGGGTCGGCTGTGATCGTCGTCGTCCGGGACGAGGCCATGAAGGAAAGCGTAAGGCTGTTTTCCGATGACCATCCCCACGTTCCGATCGTTGGTATCTCACCCGACTCGAACGTCGGAGCTCTCGCCGAGTTGATCCGGCTCGGTGCATTCACCGCCCTTGGGGAGGATGATCCGACCGAACAACTCGTCGGAGCGCTGGGCAACGCGCTCAGCGGCCATACATTGCTTCCACTCGATATTGCCAGAGCGATGGCGGCCAGGGTTCCACCGCCGGCCGATCCGGCCGCGTGGATCTCGGATGATGAACTCGGCTGGCTTCGATCACTCACACAAGGCGTGACGGTCCCAGAACTCGCCGTAGCCGCCGGATACTCAGAACGTGAGATGTTTCGGGTACTGCAACGGATGTATCAGCGCATCGGTGTCGCCAACAGAACCGAGGCAATCATCTGGGCAACAAAGAACGGACTCTTGTAGCGGAAGCGCCGAGGTCTCCTATCACCTAGCGCCCTCCTAGAAAAGAGCGGCCCGGATCGACAACGAACCGGCGACGAATCGCCTGACGGCCCAGGAGCATCCGAAATCCCATCGAGTCCCGCTTCGTGAGCGTCACCTCTATCGGCCAACGGTTCCCCATGATCTCGACATCGACGACGATGACGGGCCGGATCTCCTGGTGGCCTCCTGAACTCGTCACCTTGCGCCGGTCGACGACCACGGCCTCGACCTCATACGAGGGAGTCGATTTCCTCTGCAGCGGACGAACCTCGAACAATGCGCACTCCTCCCCACCACGCTGGACCATGCGCAGGTTGTGCGCATGCAGCGCCGACGAGCGCGCCCCTGTGTCGACCTTGACCTTGATGGCCGGCACGCCGAACTCTGGAAGGGCCAGCCATTCGCGCCAGCCGAGAACCGGCAGCCGACTTGCCATCTTTCGAGACGAGGTGTTTTTCATGCGCTGCCCAATCTAAGACATCGAGAGGTCGAACAGCGACAGTTCACCGCCGGGTTGGCCCTCCAGTGGAACGTATGCAGGTACCGCGTGGTGCGGGGTATCGAGATACACCTTGGCCTCAGGTGCCTGCGCAAACTTGCCGTGACTCCAGCGCACCTCGATGTGCCCGGCGACCGGTGCCTCGCCTCCGGTTTGTCGATTGATGTAGGTAGCCTCCCAGCTCACGATCGGCTGGCCACGGTCGGTCTCGCCCCAATGACGGAACGACCTGAACTGGTGCGATGCCCGCAGGTCCCAGGGCGTCTGCACCCGGTAGGCGAGCGCATGCCCGCCGGCGGATTCACCCAGGACGAAGTACGGGGCCGACTGCAACCGCAGAAGCCTCCACATCATCTGCTCGCTCTGTAGCTTCGTTCCGATGGCGTTCGCCCACCGGAGCGAGGAACCCTGCGCGGCTCGGGTGGCAAACTCGCGATAGGCACCTTTGGCATTGCCGACCAGGTTGCGGGGCAGGGTCTTCTTGAGGATTGCGCGGTGGTTCGGTTCGAGGTCGGTCGCCAATCGAGGCAGAGAGGGATCCGGGACCAGCCGTCTGCACTCCTCGTAGAGGTCCTGATAGGCGTCGCCGGCGACGGCGGCAAACCAGTCCTCGTCGGCAGTGCCGCCGAACAACCCAGACGGCGAGGAGTTCGTGAGGATGTTGGATCCGTACTTGCACGACACCAAGTAGACGTGATCTACCCGTAGGTCGGCCGGAATCTCCTCGTATCCGGGCGGTCGGTGACCGCCCTTCCATTCCACAATCCATGGAGGGCGGCCGCGTAGTCCCTCATTGGCTGCAGCAAACCGGACTCCGTTACTCCAGGCGGTTGCGAACAACTCCCGATGCATTCCGGAGCGAAAGGCAGAAGTCAACCGGTCGTATACCTCGCTCCCAACGTTCTCGAAAGCCGGCGGTCGCATACCGATCGCATGGCCGAGGTTCGGATACCCAAACATGCCGAGACCGGTAACGATCTCGGTGATCTCAGTGCGAAGAGCAGGCACGATCAGGCGTCCCTGAAGAGCCGTTTGAACTGAAGCTGCGCTCCTATCAGTTCACTCGGAAGCTCCCCGCGTCCGTAGATTGGTAGGAACGTGTAGACGTCCACCGCTACTCCGGACAATTCCATCCAGGTGACAACGGCATCTCCCCACCTTTCATCCAGCAGAGCCCTCCGCAGTTCGTCGGCCCCTTCGCCGGAGAGCTCCGCAGGGTTGGTGTCGGCAACAAGCTCCAGAGCAAGCAGGCGTTGAAGGACGTCGATATCCTCGGCCAGGAACACCTCAGGAGGGTCGTGTCGAACGACCGCGTACGCGACCCCGTTCATTCTTCGGCGTCGTAGTAGCGCGCCAGCTGCTCGTCACGACGTGCGGCCAATTCGGGTTCCGTCCAGAACCCGGCCAACTGCTCTTGGTGCCCCTGGGCATACTGCTCGAGCCGGCTGACACCCTCGCTGTCGAACATCTCGATCGCATCCCAAACATTGCCGGGGCCCACCGCGTGCAACGCCTTGTCTCCGTCACTTCCGGGACGAGGAAGATTAGAGGTCACAATCAGCAGCCGTGCTTCTTCGTCGAGTGACTTCAAGACATGGGCTCGCCCGAGGGTCTTCCACAGGGTGTCGGTCCGCAACAGGCCGGGACGCGCCGTGGTGAAAGCGCCCGACACATCCACGAGGAACTCTCTATCGCCTTTGGAGTCGACTACCCGGAAGTTGAAGTGCACTCCGGATTTCGGAAGTTTGTACGCCTCATCAATCACCTCAAACCCGACCTCTTCGAGGACCTGACGGGCCAGATCTTGAGCCTTCTTGCCCTCCCGGCTGGCCCGGCGCTGGAAGTGATCGGCCCGCTCCTCCGGCGAGAACTCGGGTGGAAGGTCGAGGGCCAGCCTCTCTTGATGGGCGTCCTCCTGCTGCTGATACCGTCGGTACCGCTTCTTCTCTGCGCGATAGCGCGCCTTGGCAGTCTCGATGTAGTCGGGGTCGAGGTCGTAGCCCACACTTCTCCGCCCGGTTCTCGCTGCGGCAACCAGCGTCGTGCCGGAGCCGAGGAAAGGGTCGAGAACCAGATCGTTCTCGAACGTGTACAACTCGATGAGACGACGCGGCAACTCGACCGGAAACGGTGCAGGATGCTGCACTCTCCTGGCACTCTCGGCGTCGATGCGCCACAAATCGAGCGTGGCCTCCATGAACTCGTCCACCGGCATCGTGTTCTCGAACGGGTAGCCGTCCTTCACGCGTTGCTGGCGCGACCGCGCTCTATCGAACCGGCCTTTGGAGGCGACGATGACCCGTTCGGTCACATCCCGTAGAACTGGATTGGTCGCCTTGTTGAAGGAACCCCAGGCCACTGATCCCGACGCCCCCTCCGCCTTTTGCCAGATGATCTCCCCTCGCAGCAAGAGACCCAGGTCATCCTGCAGAATCCGGATGACGTCGGCCGACAGGCTCCGGTACGGTTTGCGGCCGAGGTTGGCGACGTTGACGGCGATCCGCCCACCGGGCTCGAGAGTCCGCTTGCACTCGGCGAAGACATCTCTCAGCATCTCGAGGTATTCAACGTAGGAGCTCGGGACGTGCGGCCTCGCCGCCTCTCCCCCGCCGGTAATGGCCTGTTCGTACTCCTTGCCAACGAAGTAAGGCGGCGAGGTGACAACGAGCGCCACGGTGTCGTCCGGGACGGCAACCATGTCTCTGGCGTCCCCGAGGATGACAGGAGGTTCCGGCAGTTCTACCTGCGCCGGTCCCAGGGTGTCGTCCTCCGACAACTCTGGGGGGCTGAAGCGGGCATAGAAGGCTGAGGCGTCGTGGTTCTCACGCCGCCCTACGCCGAATGACGACGTGGCGGTGCCGCGAGTCGCTTCGTTGCCTTCTGATCCGGATTGCTCACTCATCAAGGGGAACGATACCGGCCCGGAGTGACAGAATCCTGCACCGGCCCGCGACTGGCCAAGACTCAACCGGTGGAGAGGTTTCTCAACTCAGAGTTCAGCCGACCTGCGGAGTCCGCCAGATCGTCCGCGGTCGACTTGATTTCTTCCGCCACCGCGGCGCTCTGCTGGCTGGTAGCGGCAACCGTCTGACTCGCCTCCATGTTCGAAGCAGCGACATCCACGAGCTTGCCGATGTTCTCATCGATGGCTCCAACGGCCATCTGAATGCGGCCGGCGGCAGAGGTCACCCCGCCTATCCGTTCCTGAATTGCAGCCACCGAAGATGTGATCGAGGAAAAGGCTTGACCGGCGGTTTCCACTGTTTCTCGACCGGTATCTGCGTTCTCCTTGCCGGTCGCGACAGCTTGCATCACGCCACCGACCTGAGCTCGCATCCGGCCGACAATGCCGGCGATTCTCTCTGATGAACTGGCCGACTCCTCAGCCAGGCTCTTCACCTCATCGGCAACAACGGCAAACCCTCTGCCCATCTCACCGGCCCTGGCAGCTTCGATGGCCGCGTTGAGCGCAAGCAGGTTGGTTTGGGATGCAATTGCCTTTATCAAGTCCACGATCTCTTCGACTTCACGTGACTGTCGGTCGAGATCCCCGATTGTGCCGGCCACGCCACCGATCGCTTCCGTGACAGAATCCATTGCTCTTTGAGCAGAGGTGATGTCTGAGAGCCCGCTGTGTGCCACCTCGATGGCTTGCTCTGTCTCCTGCAAGGCCGCATTGGCCGCAGCATTCGTGGCGGAAACGTCGGAAACGATGGCGGCTGCCTTGGTTGCCGTCTGTCTGGTGATGTCCGCCTGGTCCGTCGCCCGCGCCGCCATCTGGTCAACCGAGCGCGCCATCTCGCGTGAGGATCCTGCCGCGTCGCCGGCGTTCGTCGCCAAACTGGCCGCACCCGTCTCTACTGCCCTGCTCACTTCCTCGGCCTCGCCCACCAATCGACGGAGACTTGCAGTCATCGCTTCGAAGGAACCTCCGGCTTCCCGTAGTCGAGCGATCATCACATTGAACTCCTCGGCAACATCACCAAGTTCGCCCGTCCACGCCACTGGAATGGGTTCGGTCGAAATAGCTAGCGAGGCCTTCAGGTCTCCATTGGCCAGCGCTCCTGTCGCGGCTACGAGCTGTTGCAGATCTGTGTGTGCGATGCGCCTGGCGGTGTCCGTGAGGTGCAGAACGGCAGTTGAGGTCGATTGGGTCAGGTAGCGCGCAATCAGAAGGGCAGCGATGCCGGCGATAATCAGCATCAGGATCAGCACCATGCGGACGTTCTCTGCACCGCTTTCGATCGCCACCACTTCTGAGGCAGAATCGCTGATCAGGACATCTGCCACCGCCCGCAGCGCCACGTCGGCGTCGGTGATGGCGGAAGGGAACTCATGCTCCAGGATCTCGTGGGCCTCCTCCATACTGAAGGCGGCGGTTGCCAGAATCTCGTCGTATACCTTCGCAACACCGGCGACCGCTGCATCGAGATTGCCTGCCATCTCCAACGGGATCGGAACGTCGGAGAACTCAGCCAACGCCGGTAGGGCTGGAGGTTCCTCATAGCCTTCAACTCCGTCGAGCCATGCATCGGTGGATGGCTGAAGTGAAACGATATCGGCACGCAGTGACGCCACTGTGTCCATCGCCCCTATGTATTCAGTGTTGGTCGCAGATGCAGAGTCGACAGAGTTGTCCAGTGCCGTCAGCGCAACAAAACCGAATGCGACCAGCAGCCCGATCACCCCGGCGAAACCGGCGTAGAGCTTGGCGCGCATTGTTGAAAGACCTACTCGTGCCAGCGTCCGGTCGGCGATTCCCAGCCGACCATCAGAGTCCGACATGTCACCTCATCAGGTTGAGTAATGAATCCTGTCGGCACATCCCCGACCGGCCATAGTGAACGAAGGCTTGGTCGATGGCAGTGGCAGACTCAGGTTGTGTCCGCAAGCACCCCGTGTAGGAGCACATCGATGAGCGTGGCATAGAGCTCCCTGGCGGGTAGACCCGACTGGCGAACTGCCGGGATCGCGTGGGGATTGACCATCAGATCCCAGATCACCCCTTCGATCAGATCCTGCCGGACTCCCGGGCGCAAACGTCCTGACCGATCGGCGAGGTCGAAGATCCACGAGATCAATCGGTGAGCGATGGCGTCCCTACGTTCTGAATACTCGGCCGCCGCCCGTGGGTACAAGGTTTCGAGTTCCTCGCGATGGACTGGGAGATCGATAGCCGGTTGTCCGGCAATCCTCTCCCCGATGGCCACAAGTACGCCCTCGACCGACAGATCGCTCTCGTCGGTCATCTCGTCTTGAAGGAGTTCCAAGGCCACAATCGGGGAAAAAAAAGCTGCCTTGACCAGCGACTCCCTGTCCAGGAAGTACCGATAGAGCGTCACTCGCGATACTCCAGACCTCCGTGCCACATCGTCCATCGAGACACGCCTGATCCCTTGGTCGACGAACAGCTGGATCGCGGCCTGAAGGATTCGATCTCTCGTTGACAGCGATTCGGGAACCATGATACAAATATAACGAGATCTGTATCACTTGACAATGCCTCATTCAGTCGCACTAACGCCCCGGAGAGTTCCAAATTGACCGGCCTCATTCGCTTCCTCTCTGCGATCATCCGCCGCGCCCCCGTCGTTGTAGTCGTACTCGGCCTGGCGATAACAGCTGCCCTCGGCGCGTTCATCCCACAGGACGAGATCGCTCCAACCATCGAGAGCTTCGCTCCAGACGCGCCGGAATACACAGCTTTGATCGACGCACAAGAGCGCTTCAACGCCACCAACCGGTCGTTGCAGGTACTGGTGGAGTCCGAATTCGGAAATGTGATGACCGCCGATGCGGCCCGCGCCATCGTGGCCGCCGAGGCCCGCATCCGTTCGAGTTCGTCCGCGCCGTATCTCGCCGACCGACCGGACGGACCGATCATCACCTACCTCACGCCGGCAATCCGGGCGATGGAGTTCCTCGGCAGCTCACTCGAGTCGGCCGACGATGCCGCGGTGCTGCAGATGTACCAACTGGCACTCGGTCAGATGACGTCGGAAGAGATCGAGGCACTCGGCTCACTGCTGCCGTCCTCCGTCGACAACCCACTCGATGGTTCCGTCGGCTCGGGGTTGATGGTGGTCTTCCTCGACACCGCCGGTCTCGAATCGTATGAGCAATTAGAGGAGATTCATCGCGATCTCGTCGCGGCTGTGGAAAGCGATGACGGTGGGGGTGTCCGGCTCTCAGCGTTCAGCTTTGAATTGTTGTTCTCCGACACCACTTTCCGCGACGAGGTGCAGGGCCTCTTCCTGCTGGCAGCGCTAGTGATCATCGGCATCCTGGCCATCGTCTTCTGGGTACGACCGGCGTCACGCAGGGAAATCGGCGGTGCGATTCGGAGGACCGCGGCTGATGTTGGGTTGGCCATGACTGGGATAGGCACGGCCATCGTTTGGATGATGGGAGCCGGCGTGCTTCTCGGCCCCCGCTATGTGGGACTCATCGGTAGGTCCAGTGAACTGCTCCAGGCCCTGCCCATACTGCTCGTCGGATTGGGCGTCGACTACAGCGTCCACTTGACCGCCCGCTATCGGGACGAGCTTGGAACCGGCAGCAACGTTCCTGAGGCTGCCGGTCGAGCAACCTCGACTGTGGGGGTGGCGCTCGTTCTGGCCACCCTGACAACAAGCATCGGATTCCTCACCAACGTGGTCAACCCGGTCCCGGCACTCCGCGACTTTGGGATCATGGCGGCGGTCGGAATCACATCTGCTTTCGTGATCATGCTCACGATCGTTCCGGCGGCTCGCCTTCTCCTAGATCGGCGAGCAGAACGACGCGGAACACTGCCAACCGCCCGCCTCGCCGGACAGCGGCGACGCTGGCTGATGCGTGGGTCGGCGGCTACCGCCGTGCTTGCCGAGCGACACCCCGTGTGGGTACTGAGCGTGACCGCTCTGCTGGCCGGAGCCGGAGTATTTGGACTGGCCAATCTCGACACCGAGTTCAGTTCGGCTGCTTTCGTGCCAGACGATGCACAGATTCTCCAAACGTACGACACACTCGACAGACAATACGAGTCTGGTTTCGGCGAAATCACGGACGTCCTCATCGAGGGCGAGGTCTTGACACCGCAGGCTCACAACGCCCTCGTGGGGTCAGTCGCCAACCTCAACGACAATCCATACGTCGTCCAACAAGGCGGCGGATCGGCGGCGCTGAGCCCGGTGTCCGTACTCGGCGGCCTGATGGACCAGGCCGGTTTTGCCGGCGCTTCTTCCAGCATGGGCCTCCAACCGGATTTGTCGGTGGCCGCAGGAGCAGACGTCGAGGCGATCTACGCGTCTGCTCTCGATCTCGCTCCGGAGGAAATGGGGCAGGTCTTCTCCCCCGACAATCCCCCTGCAATCCGGGTGGCGATTTCCACCAACGCGGCGGAGGAGTTCGTCAGGGAACTGACCGAGGCACTCACCGTCGATTTCGCGGCCGTGGCCGCTCTCGATGGTGTCTCGGCGCTGGCCACCAACGAACACATCGTGGTCACCGTGGTCATCGACGCCCTCAACTCCTCCCAGACTTCCTCGCTTGCGATCACGCTGGTGGCCGCCATGGCCTTGCTGACGGTTGGCTTCTGGTTCGAATATCGGCGACCAATGCTCGGGGTCATAACCATCGCCCCGGTCATAGTCGTGGTCCTGTGGACCTACGGCATGATGGCTGCCAGCGGGATACCGTTTGGTCCGGTCACCGCCACCGTTGCTGCGCTCGCCATTGGAATTGGCGTTCCCTATACGATCCACATCACCCACCGGTACCTCGAAGACCGGCAACGGTTCGACGACCCTGCTGCGGCACTTCGTTCAACAACGGGTCACACCGGCGGCGCGCTGGTTGGCTCGGCCTTGACCACAATCGCCGGGTTCGCCGTCTTGATCAGTTCGTCACTCACCCCTTTCCAACAGTTCGGGATCGTCACCGCCTACGCCATTGGTTTCGCACTCCTGGGATCGGTAATCGTGCTGCCGAGCTTGCTGACTCTGTGGGACCGTTGGCATCAGAGACGAAACGAAGCGACTGTGGAGAGCGCCTACCGGATGACCAATCCGCAACCTGTGAACTCCTGAGTCGCCGGGAGGGGCTCCTTCGAGCCGACCCGGTCGCCACCAGCTTCGTCCCTTGACTTACCTCCTGGTAGGCCGACTGGATTCCGTGAGACGAATCGCGACTTGACATCGCCGTTCGTAGTCCACCAACAGGGAATCATCAGGATGACCGGCAAGACGTCTGCCGCCAGGTATCGCCGAATCGCATCAGGCTTGCTCGCACTCGCGATTGTCGCGGCATCTTTGACAACCGTGTTCTCCGAGCCGGGCCTTGCCGTCGACTGTTCGACCACTTCCATCGCGGTGGACCGAATCTCGGCATCGGTCATGTACATCGATAGCGGGATCACCCCTCAACTAGAGGGCACCTACGTGGGCTATCGGATTACGAACTCCGGTGCGGCCATCGACGATGTGTGGGTCGACATTCGCAATTTCGGCGGCGGCGTAGTCGGCAAGGCCACCAACGAAGATGGTCGTGTCCATGTTGGCTCGATGAGTGCCGGACAAACCGACTTCGCCTACTTCTACCTCGTTGCTTCCGGCGCCACCGCAACACCACAGACGCATGATGTTGCGGTCTTCTCAGGCCACCCGACACTCGGTGGCTCCGAGATCTGTACAGAAGGTTTTTCGATTCAGACCGTCGACGAGACGATCAAAGCCAACGCCAACAAGGTCACTACTGTGCTCGCCGGACCGAACCCAGCCGAACTCGGCGGAATCATGACCATGACCGTCACCGGTGCCACGGGTCAGGTGGGAGATGGACCACCTGCACATCCCGAGGGAGCAGGCGTCTTCTACGGAACTCCCGCCACCGAGCCAGACTGGGCCGCCGACGCCTATCAACTAGTCGACTCCCAGATCACATTCGACGGCTTGGGCACCTTCGATGACACCCTCGTCGTGTCCGGATTGAATGGCAGCAGCTACGACTACACAGCTGTGTATACGTTCGTTGCCATCGGCACGACGGTCGCTCCGACCTCAGTGACGCCGGTCAACTTCATCGCCAGCGGAACCCAGATCAAACATACGGATACAACAACCTTCGCGGTCGACTTGGCCCCAATTCTCCCGGCGGAGAACAAACTCACGCTGTCGAAGAGCGTATCCACCGCCACTCTTCCGCCGGCCGGCGGCACGGTGACCTATACCGTCACTGCCTCGAGCGCCGGGACGATCGAGGCCACGCTTGACGATCTCGTGGACACGCTCCCTGCCGGGGCTTCGTTCGTGAGCGGATCTGCGACCTTCAACGCGGCAGCCATCGATGATCCCTTCGTGAGCGGACAGACCATCACCTTCGTGGGAACGTGGGTTGTTCCGGCCGGCGGTTCTGCGGCATTCACCTACCAGGCGACGTTGCCGGGCTCGCCGGGACTCTATGTCAACAGTGCGGTCGCCCATGTCGATTCAACAACGATCGACACAACTCTCGACACAACAGATTCGGCACCTGCAGCCGCCTCGGTGCAGGTCACAGCACCCGAAACAGCCCCCGTTGCCAACGATGACTCGGCTTCGACACCTGAAGACACCGCTGTAGTCGTCGACGTCGCCGCCAACGACACCGACGTGAACCTCAACCTCGATCTGACCAGCATCACGATCACTGTTCCGCCGGCTGATGGTTCTATCACCGACCACAACGACGGGACCCTCACCTACACCCCCGACCCCAACACCAACGGCACCGACA
>JBLYYS010000123.1:0-3805 GCA_048550235.1 Acidimicrobiia bacterium
AGTTCATGGACGCGCGCCAGCACGACCTTCGACTCAAGGCCCAGTTCGCGAGCCAGCTCGTATACCCGAATCTTCGCCACTATTTCTCCGCGCTATTCGTCTTCGTCGGGAGTGTCGTCACTTTCGACGATCTCACCAGACTCTTCAGTTTCTTCAGTTGATTCAGTTGAGGCTTCCACATCTACCAGGTCGGCGGCTACCGGACCCTCGGCCTCCTGGACGTCTTCGGAGCCATCTTCGGTCGGAACATCTACTTCGACAACTTCGACATCCATCTCGACTGGCACTTCATCGGTTTCAACCGCTACATCGGCGTCAACCACACCATCGGCATCAGCCACCGGCTCTCCAGCGTCAACCACACCATCGGCTTCAGCCGCCGGCTCTCCGGCGTCAGTCACCTCGGCCTCGGCTCCCGCAGCGGCCTCTTCGATGTCAGACCGGATATCAACTCGGTATCCCGACAAACGTGCGGCCAGGCGAGCATTCTGCCCCTCCTTGCCGATGGCCAGAGACAACTGATGATCGCTGACTATGACTACAGCCGTCTCGTTCTCTTCATCAATTCGTACTTCCTGCACCTTGGCGGGCCCAAGCGCCTCAGCGATGAACTGTGCTTTGTCTTCGCGCCATTCGACTACGTCGACCTTCTCGCCCCGGAGTTCGTTCACGACCTGCCGTACTCTGGCTCCACGGGCACCGACGCACGCTCCCTTGGGGTCAACATTCGAGTCATTCGATGACACTGCAATCTTGGTTCTATTACCGGGCTCGCGCGCAATGGCCTTGATCTCAATTGTTCCATCGATGAGTTCGGGAACCTCGAGTTCCAGCAGCCTGCGAACAAAATCCGGGTGACTTCGACTGACCACGATCTGCGGGCCTTTTGCCTCATTGCGTACCTCGAGGACAAACGCCTTCACCCGGTTGCCGCGTTCCAGCCTCTCGTACGGGATTCTCTCCGATCCAGGCAGCAACGCTTCCGCATCGCCGAGATCGAGAATGGAGTACCGGTAGTCGACCTGCTGGATGATCCCTGTAACTAGATCGCCCTCGCGGCCTTCGTATACATCGAAGACCTGATCGCGTTTGGCTTCCCGCAATCGTTGCGCGATCACCTGCTTGGCCGTCTGCGCGGCGATACGGCCGAAATCGTCCGGAGTATCTTCCCACTCCTTGACGACATTCCCCTCTTCGTCGAGTTCCTGGGCATAGACGACGATATCGCCGGAACCTGAATCGATGACGACGCGGGCTTCCTCAGCGGCGCCCGGGCTGCGCTTGTAGGCAGAGACGAGCGCATTGGCAAGAGCGTCGAGGATCGTATCGACCGGAACGCCTCGCTCGCGTTCGAGCAATTCGAGAGCTTCCATCACCTGTTCGTCGATTTTCATGGGTTCAACTCCTCGCGGCCTTCTTACCGGGCTTCGGTGCCCGCTCCCAGCGGAACACCGTTCGTGCGGATCGCACCTGATCGAAATCGATCCGCCGTCGGTTGCCGTTCACTTCTATACAGATTCCGGTCTCGTCCACCTCGAGCAGATTGCCCTCGTGGCGGCGCTCGTCCTCGATCTCTACCCGGGTCCTCACGGTGATCTCTTTGCCAACCGACTTCGCGAAATGAACCGGCCGCCGGAGTCTTCTCTCGAGTCCCGGCGAGGTCACCTCGAGGGTGTACGACCCATCGATGTTTGCCTCATGATCGAGCAATCGTGAGATACCTCTGGACAAGTCGGCCAGATGGTCCACGCCGACATCATCACCATCGATAACGACGCGCAGAATACGCCCGTGACCCTGACCCAGCATCTCCAGGTCGTCGAGTTCGAGACGTTCGGCCTCCAGATAGTCGCTGATGAGCTCTTCCAAGCTCTCCGGTACGTTGCTCAACCTATTTCTCCACACAAAGAAAGCGGGCACGGCCGCCCACTTCAGAGTAGCGTCCTCATTTGTCTCGATAAGTATAACCCCAGACGCGTCGACCGAGCCGACAGGCTCAGGCCAACGACAAAGTTGCTGCGGTTTACCGCTGAATACGGTCTATCAGGTACTGAACCGCGTCGGAGACGGCCACTTCCTCGCCATCGCCGTCGGCACGTTCCTGGATCTCAACGATCCCCTTTTCCAGTCCTCTCGGCCCGACCGTTACCCGGTACGGCACCCCGATAAGTTCAGCATCTGCGAACTTGACGCCGGGCCTCTCGACTCGATCGTCGAGGATCGTGTCGATGCCTGCCTGCCGGAGCTGTTCGTACAATCTCTCCCCTGCCTCGAGCGCCTCGGCGGTGTCGGCCCTGAGCACCGTTATGGCCACCGCATATGGGGCAACCGCCACCGGCCAGACGATGCCCTTCTCATCATGATGAGTTTCGACGATTGCGGCGATATTCCGTTCGAGCCCAATTCCGTAGGACCCCATGATCACCGTCTTGGCCTCACCTTCCTCGTCGAGAACCGACATGCCGAAGGCCTCGGCGTATTTGGTACCGAGCTTGAAGATGTGCCCGACCTCGATTGCCTTGAATACTTCGAGTTGCTCCCCGCAGTTACTGCAGGGTTCGCCGTCGGCGATCTCGCGTAGATCCATCCATTGGCGCACTTTGATATCTCGGTCAACATCGACACCCCGGTAGTGGAAGTCATCGTCGTTGGCGCCGGTGACCATGTTGAAGCGCCCGGCCAGCGCGTTATCGGCAATCACCGGCAGTGTGTCGACGCCAACCGCTCCGAGGCTGCCTGGATCGGCACCGAGAGCTGCTCTGATTTCTTCAGGGTGAGCAGGCCGAAACTCAATGGCACCGGTTCCATCCTGGAGTTTCTGCTCAACCAGTGCGTGATCACCGCGTAGAAGGACGAGAGTGAGATCTCCTTCGATCAGGTAGACCAGCGACTTGATTTGGCGATCGGCAGGAGCTCCTCCATCGAAAGATGCCAGGTCGGCGATCGTGCGGACACCCGGCGTCGCAAACTTCTCGACTTCGTCGTGGGATGATCCATCGTCCAGGGTTTCCATCTGTGAGGTTGCCTTCTCCATGTTGGCGGCATACCCGCATGCTCTGCAGTAGACAACATCGTCTTCGCCGGACGCGCTCCGCACCATGAATTCGATCGAATCGCTTCCACCCATCGCCCCGGACGATGCTTCGACGGGGACGGCATCCAATCCGAGCCTGGCAAAGATACGTTCATAGGCCTCAAAGTGACGGTCGAAAGAAGCGTCGAGACCTTCCCATTCGATATCGAGTGAATACGAGTCTTTCATCGTAAACTCACGCGTTCGCAGCACTCCACCCTTCGGGCGCGGCTCATCACGGAACTTGGTCTGGATCTGATACCAGAATTGTGGAAGATCGCGGTAGCTACGAAGTTCGAGACCCAGAGTCGCAAAGATCTCTTCGTGGGTCATCCCAAGGGCCAGGTCGGCGCCCTTGCGATCACGGAGGCGGAACATCTCCTCGCCCATGATCTCCCATCGTCCGCTCTTCTGCCAGATCTCCGCCGGGTGCACCGCAGGCAGCAGAAACTCTTGCCCTCCGATGCCGTTCATTTCCTCGCGAATGATGTTGCCCACTTTGGTGCGAACGCGAATCATCAAGGGAAGCAGCGAATAGGCGCCCGCCATCAGCTGCCGGAGGTATCCGCCGCGGACGAGAAGTCGGTGACTCACCGCCTCAGCGTCGGCGGGATCATCACGAAGTGTGGGGATGAAGGCTTGCGACCAGCGCATGGAATCTCTCGAGTAGGGGTATCGGGAGGTTAGTCAGATTGCCGACACGGGAGTTGGTAATAGGTAGTAGGTAGTAGG
>JBLYYS010000124.1:0-4241 GCA_048550235.1 Acidimicrobiia bacterium
AAGGAATTTCATGCGACCCTACGTCATCGGGGATCCCAACCTCGAGCAAAAGATCAACGAACTAGTCGAGGCCGCCGGTCTGGACAACGGCAACACGGATCTCATTGCCGAGATCGTCACCACCGCGCTCAAACTGCACCGCGACGCAGCGGATCGGGGCGACCTCAAGCTCCTCAATACGGCCTTGAAGGAGATGCGCTACTCGATGCTGGTCTTCTCGCGCCACCGCGAGATGCCCAAGGTGACCATCTTCGGCTCGGCGCGCACCGCCTCAGATGACCCGAATTATCGCCTGACCGTCGAGTTTGCCCGATTGATGGCCGAGGACCGGGAGTGGGGCGTGATCACCGGCGCCGGCCCCGGGATCATGGAAGCCGGCAACGAGGGAGCAGGAAAGGACGCCTCATTCGGTGTGAACATACGCCTGCCGTTCGAGTCCGACGCCAACCCGTACATCGAGAATGACCGGTTGATCAACTTCAAGTATTTCTTCACACGCAAACTCGGGTTCGTGAAGGAGTCACACGCTTTCGCCCTGTTCCCCGGCGGATTCGGGACCATGGACGAGACGTTCGAACTCCTGACCCTCATCCAGACCGGAAAGAGCGACCTACATCCGATCGTGTTGCTCGAGGCCGAGGGCGGCGACTATTGGAGCGGCTGGCAGACATTCGTGCAGGACAACCTGGTCGCAAACGGAATGATCTCCCCGGAAGATGTGAATCTGTACACGATCACCAACGATCCGGTAGTCGCGGCCGATGAGATCTGCCGGTTCTACGCCAACTACCAGTCTCAGCGATACGTCAGAGGAATCCTGGTCCTGCGCCTACGCCAAGCTCCTGATGAACAGCAACTCGCAGACCTGAATAGTAGGTACTCCGACATCCTGGTCGAAGGCGTGATTTCGACCATCTCACCTACGGAGGCAGAGATCGCAGATGATGATTCGGTCGATCTGCAACGGGTCGCGCTGCATTTCGATCGGCGGAGCTTCGGACGGCTGCGGAAGCTCATCGATGAGTTGAACTCCTATGTCGAGATCCCCGCCCAGGAAATCCAGATTCCGCCTCCATATCGGGACGAGTTACCTGAGCGCCCCTGGTAGCGCTACCAGTATGAGCGCACGCGGCAAGCGGCTACCATTACGCCGGTGCGTGAGATTCTTTCTGACCTCGTTGCGGAACAACAGTCGCTGGATCAGTTTCTCCAGCGAGTAGCGATCCGCGATTGGGATAGAGCAACGCCTGCGCCCGGCTGGTCGATCCGGGATACCGTGAGCCATCTGGCAACGTTCGAGGAGTATGCCTACAACGCCCTCGCGGAAGGTGGTTCGCGTCGGGGAGAAGCAGATCAGTACCCCACTTTCGAGGCCTTCACCGAAGCCGGTATTCTCCCCGGGCGGGAGATGCGAGCCCAGGACGTCATCGAGTGGTGGCGTGGGGCCCGCGCCAAGGTGATCGAAGAGCTATCACGGAGCGCTCCCGACACCCGCGTCCCGTGGTTCAAGAGCGACATGAGCGCTAAGACCTTCGCTACGACTCGCCTGATGGAGACGTGGGCTCATGGACTCGACGTCTATTTGTCCCTTGACGAAGAGTGCGAGGACACAATCCGGCTCCGCCACATCGCATGGTTGGGTTGGAAGTCGCTGCCTTACGCATTTGAGCTGGCAGGCAAGGAGTACAGCAAACCGGTACGCATCGAGGTCCTCGGGCCACAATGGTCGAAGTGGGTTTTCGGGCCGGAGGATACGGATCAGGTGATCAAGGGTCAGGCCGGCGAATGGTGCCGGGTAGCGGTGCAGAGAATGGATCCGTCCGATGCTGAATCCCTGAAAGCTCAGGGCGACGTCGCCGAAACTGCGTTGTTGGTTGCTCGGGCCTACATGTGATGCTCCCTCGTCTCATCGGAATGGTTCATCTGGCAGCCCTTCCCGGCGCCCCGGGATACCGTGGTGGAATCGGCGAAGTCGTCGCCGCGGCAGTACGCGATGCGGAAACACTTCAGATTGCGGGCTTCGACGGGTTGATGATTGAGAACTACGGCGATGTGCCGTTCTTCGCAGAGGAAGTACCCAGTATCACTGTGTCCGCTATGACTGCCGCGGTGCAGGCCATTGCGGATGCCGTCGATATACCGTTCGGAATCAATGTACTGCGGAACGACGGTGAGGCGGCACTGTCGATCGCGGCCGTTACGGGAGCGTCCTACATCCGGGTGAACGTACTCTCGGGATCGATGCATACGGATCAAGGGCTCATTACGGGCAGGGCTGCAGATCTCGCCCGCCTGCGCCGTTCACTTGGCCTCGAGGTCGGGATCCTGGCCGATGTTTTTGTGAAACATGCCGTCCCTCCATCGGGTCTCACCATAGAGCAGGCCGCCGCGGACACCTGGGAACGAGGTTTGGCCGACGCTCTGATCGTCTCGGGGGCTGGGACCGGGGAAGAGCCCGACGCTGGTGACTTGCGTCGCGTTCATGTGGCTGTACCCGAGGCACATCTGCTCGTGGGTTCGGGGGCGCGGGTCGACAATGTGACGAAACTTCTCGAGACCGCCGGCGGCGTGATTGCCGGAACCGCACTGAAGCAAGGGAACGTGACAACGGCTGCAGTCGATCTCGATCAGGCGCGGGCCTTCATCGAAGCGGCCTCGTGAACTCGGAGCACACCCGCTACGAGTCCCTGGGGCGGATCGCCACGCTGACATTCGACCGTCCCGAGATCCGCAATGCGATCACGAGTCCAGAAATGCTCGAGGAAGTTGCCGCCGCCATCCGTCATGCGGATGCAGACCCGGAGATCGGCATTCTTATCATCACCGGCGAAGGTTCTGCTTTCAGCGCCGGCGGCAACGTAAAGGACATGAGGGCAGGAGTCGGACTCTTCGAAGGAACGCCCGATGAGATTTCCGAGAAGTACCGCGCTTCAATCCAGCAGATCCCCCGCTTGATGCTGGCAACCGATGTCGTGACGATCGCCGCGGTCAACGGTCCGGCCGTCGGAGCGGGATTCGACATCGCTCTCATGTGTGATATCCGAATCGGATCGAGCGATGCTCGGTTCGCGCACACGTTCATCGACCTGGGAATCATCCCGGGTGATGGCGGCGCCTGGTTCCTTCCGCGGGTGGTTGGCTGGCAGCGAGCGGCCGAGCTGGCGTTCACGGCTCGAATCGTGACGGCCGATGAGGCGGTTCAAATGGGGATCCTCCTGGAAGTCGTCGAGTCCGACGTCCTCATGGACCGGGTGCTGGTCATCGCGGAGCAGATCGCTGCCAAACCGCCGCACTCCGTCCGCCTGACCAAGCGATTGCTCCGCCACGCCAGATCAATGGAGTTGGACGGATTCCTGGATATCTCAGCTGCTCTGCAGTCGGTTAGTCATCACACTGAGGATCATCGGGAAGCCGTTGAGGCCTTTTTCGAGCAACGCCCGGGAGAGTTCAAGGGCCGATAGGTGAGCTCGCAAGGCTCTCACTGCACACAGAATTCGTTGCCCTCGGGATCCAGCATGACTATCCAGAATCCGCCTTGCTCTTCGAACGATCTCTGCATCACGGCGCCGGCTTCCACGAGCACCGTCGCCAACTCCTCGACTTTCGCCCGCTTGTCTTCATCTGAAGGACCGGTCGAAGCATTGACATCGAGATGAACCCTGTTCTTGGCAGCTTTGCCCTCGGGCACCCGCTGGAAGAAAATGCGGGGGCCGTCCCCGGTTGGGTCAACCAGCGCACGCGCGTCATTCCAATTCTCCTCGGGGATCTCCATACTTCTTGCCCAATCGTCCCAGGACTCAAAATCCGCGGGTGGGGGCTGAATCACATAGCCGAGAGCAAGCGCCCAGAACTCCGCCAGTCGGGCGGGGTCGTTGGCGTCAAACGTGACCTGAAAACTAGCCACCTTCGTCGACCCCTCTCTCAACTGTGAAGCCGGTCTTGGCCAGCAGCCTCAGAAGTGCCGAGGCGGGATCCTTGAAATTGGCCGAGCGGAGGACATCGTCGAAATCAGTCATGAAGTCCGTCATCTGCTCCACGATATGCGAGAGCGAGATCGTGTGGAGGTCGAGATGCGTACTCCGCCCAAATGCCACCAGCCGGGTTCGCACTGTTCCCCCATGCCGACTTGGTGTGACGGCAATCCCTTCTCGAGCCACTTCATCGACAATCGCTCCGATCTCGGAGCCGTAGATCCATTCCACCCTGCCTATCACTGTGTGCAGCACCTGATGAGCAGTCAG
>JBLYYS010000125.1:0-7402 GCA_048550235.1 Acidimicrobiia bacterium
CATGCCCAGAACCGTCAATACGGCCAGGCTCGAACGTGTCTTCCTTCTACTCACTCCGCCCTCCAGGTTGAGAATCCCGACCGGCGACACGACAAAGGTGACGAGAAGAAACCGGAGTTCACCAGCGCGGGAAACCCCAGGACCCTTCCTCACCGTCGTACCAAACCGGCACCTTCTCAAACCTAGCCAACACTGAGAGTGGTTGCGCCGCCAGGAGCGGCCTACATTTCGCGCTCATAGTCGGGTTAGTCACTCCGCCGGACTGCCGCACCGCTCTAGGCTTCTGGGAAGTCGTTCTCATCTGAGGACCTCACTATCGAATACGACGGACACGTCGCCACTCTCTGGCTCGACCGTCCCGAGAAACTCAACGCCATGAACCTCCCGTTCTGGGAGGACATCCCTAGGGCGATGGACGAGTTGGGCGCCGACGACAACGTTCGAGCGATCGTCATCGCGGCGCGGGGCAGAGCCTTCACCGTCGGGATCGACCTCACACTTCTGGCGCAGGTGGCTACTCAGGGCGAGGGCTCTGACGCCAAGCGGAAGCTTGCCCGCTACGACGAGGTCAAGCGTATGCAGTGGACCATGACCTCGATCGCCGAGTGCCCGAAACCGGTCATCGCGGCGGTACACGGCTACTGCCTCGGTGCAGGCATCGACCTGATCACAGCATGCGATATCAGGCTCGCCAGCGAGGACTCCACCTTCTCGATACGAGAAACGAAGATGGCAATGGTTGCCGACGTCGGCACGGTGCAGCGCCTGCCGCGCATCATTCCGGCCGGCTACGTGGCCGAACTGCTCTACACCGGGAAGGACATTGACTCGGGACGAGCGAAGGAAATCGGGCTCCTCAACGAGGTTCTACCCGATCAGGATTCCACCGTCCAAGCCGCTCAAGCAATGGCAGCGGAGATCGCTGCCAACTCGCCTTTAGCCGTACAAGGATCCAAACAAGTCCTGGCCGCCGAAGCCGACATGACCGTCGAAGAAGCCCTCGATCACATTGCCCTCTACAACTCGGCGTTCATTGAATCGCACGACATCGTTGAAGCGACGACGGCGTTCTTCGAGAAGCGACCACCAAAGTTCACCGGAGAGTGAAATGATCGTCCCCGTCATACTCTCGGGCGGCGCCGGAACCAGGCTGTGGCCGGTATCCCGTCAACGCTCCCCCAAGCAACTGGCCTCCCTCACCGGCAACGAGACGCTCATCCAGGCAACCGCCCAGCGGGTGTCGGAGTTGAAGGACGTCGGTGACCCCATCGTCGTCTGCAACGCTGATCACGTCCAGGCGATCTCCGATCAGTTGAAGGAGATCGGAACGTCACCTCGCTTCATCGTCGAGCCGGTCGGCCGCAACACAGCTCCGGCCGCCGCGGTGGCCGCCCTCGCAGCAGGTGGAGAAACCCTTCTGTTGGTTCTGCCTTCCGATCACGTGATCGCCGACACGTTCTCTCTCTATCGGGCCGTCGGGGTCGCCTCTGATTTCGCCAGGACGGGACACATGGTGACGTTCGGTGTGGTCCCCGATCGACCCGAGACCGGCTACGGATACATCCGCAAAGGGCGCAAAGCCGGCCAGGCCTTCTACATCGACAAGTTCGTCGAGAAGCCCGACGAGTCAACCGCCGAGGAGTACCTGGCCGACGGCGACTACCTATGGAACAGCGGGATGTTCCTCTTCCGCTCCGACGTCTACCTGAAGGCGCTGGAGGAGCACTCGCCCGAAATGGCGTCGGCGCTGGCCTCGACAATTGCCGAGTCGGAAGTGCACGGAGGGATCCTCCGTCTCGATCACGCCACCTTCTCGGCCTGTCCCTCGGATTCCATCGATTACGCCGTGATGGAGCATGTCGAAAACGGGGTAGTCGTTCCACTGGATGCCGGATGGAGCGACGTCGGTTCGTGGGATGCGTTGTGGGAGATCAGCCCGCAGGACGCCGACGGCAACGCAACCAGCGGGGATGTGATGCTCGACGATGTCGCCGGTTCGATCGTCCGCTCGGAGAATCGCCTGATCGCGGTCATGGGCCTCGACAACGTGGTGGTAGTGGAGACCGAGGACGCCGTGCTCGTAACCACAAAGGCCCGATCGCAAGATGTCAAGAAACTCGTCGAGGAACTCCGCCGGGAGAACCGGCCCGAGACCTGACGCGCCGCGGCCGCATGATCAGATCACACGGCCGGCCGGCAGCTAGCTGACGAGGAACAGCTCAACCTTCGACTGCGCTGCCTCCATCACCTCAACGGTGAGCAACTGGAGTGCGCGGGCGATCGCTAGTTCTTCTCCGATCACCGGCATCGGCGGGTCCATTGGATTCCGACGCGCCTTACCGACGGACTCGAAGTGATCGCCACGAAGGTTGAGGACCGCATAAGCGATAGTGTCGCTGTCGTCCTCGCTCAAATGGATGTCGAGCGTGACATCTTTCTCGAGCATGGCAACCCCTTTCCGGGCCGGGGCCCGGCGGCGGGTTACCACCGGG
The DNA here is from genome assembly GCA_048550235.1 of Acidimicrobiia bacterium. Classification (GTDB taxonomy): domain Bacteria; phylum Actinomycetota; class Acidimicrobiia; order Spongiisociales; family JAHEDJ01; genus JAHEDJ01. The sequence continues at coordinate 2,493 of JBLYYS010000125.1, forward strand.
GTCCCCGTGCCCCCAACGGTACACCTTCGGTCTTCTAGGTGACGGCCTATCGCAACCGGTGAACTCGGCCCTTTCACCCGAGTGGATTTCATGCATGAAGGTGAATAGAGTGCTTGCGACGGAAACTAGACCTGTCGACGGTGGCACATCGAGGCGTGGGACCCGTGCAACGACCGACGGAACCTCTGGATCGCGAACGCGAAATCTGGTTGAACGGAGTGGGGAAAAAAGGAACGGGATGGGTGCTCCGCAGGCGGCGGTCGGATACCGCCTCCAACTTGCTGCGACCTACCTGACGATTCGCGTCTGGGTGGGGGTCGCTTCCTTGGCCGTAATACTTGCGATTGCGGCAATCGGATCGTTGGAAAACGAGTGGCTCGCCGTCGCCGTCGTGGCAGCCGACCTAGCCGTCAACTACCTCGAGAGCCGGCGCACACAACCACGAGCTGCTATTTCACTATTCAGCCTGGCGACAATGCTTGGACTCCTTGGGGTGATCATCCGCGTGCCGGCTTTGATGGCATCCTCGCTCGTCTTCATCATCGTCATCGCCACCGTGATTGCCACGGCCCGCCAGTCGGTGGCCATTGTCGCCTACTCGGCCGCCTGGACGCTTGCAGGCTTGCTGGTATTCAGGGAGTTCGGGATGTCCGGTTCGGGAACCGTCTCGTTCGTCGCCGACGCCATCTCAATCGGGATATTCGGCACAGCAACGATCGTGTTCGTCACAGCCCTGACACGTCGCCTCGACATGTTCGATCGACTGCGCAGCCGTCTAATCAGCAGCGTCAGCCATGAACTCCGCACTCCACTCACCGGGCTCCACGGTCTGGCCACAGTGCTTCAGGACAACTATGACGATCTCTCGCGGGGAGAAATCAACGAGTTCCTCGACCTCCTGGTCTTGGAGAGCGCCGAAGCAACAGCGCTCGTGGAAGACCTCCTGACGGCCGTACGCCCCACGGATCACATTCGCCTCGAATCCCGGTCGGTCGAACTGGCGGAGGAAATCAGAGCAGTGGTGGCGACTCTGGCGCCGGTCATGTCGAAGTCGGTCAAAGTGATCGACGGATCAGGCTTGACCGCCTACGCCGATCCCACCCGGCTGCGGCAGATCATTCGCAACCTGCTGACGAACGCTGAACGCTACGGAGGTCCGCGCGTAGAGCTGCGGGCGGAAGCGGTGGGTGCAAACGTCACCGTCACCGTTTGCGATGACGGCCCTGGTATTCCGCCAACAGAACGTGAGGCCGTCTTCGAGGAGTGGCAGGGATCGGATATCGGCACTCAACACCCTCAATCGATCGGGCTGGGACTGACTATCTCCCGCCGGCTTGCCCGCGCCATGGATGGTGAGCTCACCTACTCGTATGTGGACGGCGAGAGCAGGTTCACTCTGACGCTCCCGATAGCTCCTGCCCCCAGCACCCCTGCACCCATCTAGCCGCCAGACATTTTCGGACATATCGGCCCCTTGCCGTCGCGTGTCCGAATATGTCGCACGAGATGACGGATAATCAAGTTATGCAATTCGAGGCCGTACACACAACCGGCATCTACTGCAGGGCCGAGTGCTCAGCAAAACCTCTCCCAACGAACGTCGAACCATTCCCGAGTGCCATCGCGGCGGAAGCTGCCGGGTTTCGACCTTGTCTGCGGTGCAGGCCTGAGCGCCTGCCTTCGCCTATCGGACGCACTGGACCGCCGGTAATCGAGCAGGCCGTGCTGCTCATAAGTGAGGGGTTTCTCGACCGGCACACAGAAGAGGCGCTCGCCACCAGGGTCGGATACTCAACGAGACAGCTCCGGAGGCTCTTCCACCAAACAGTCGGGGCAAGCCCTAACTTCGTTGCGAGGTCCCGGCGAGCACACTTCGCCAGGCGACTTCTTGACGAGACGGACCTGTCGATCCAAGCGATCAGTCGGGCGGCCGGGTTCACAGGCACCCGCCAGATGAATCGGGTCATGCAAGAGATCTTCCACTTCACTCCGACAGAGCTTCGATCGCGGCGGTCCCGCAACGATCGTTTGGCCGTCGATGGTGGCCTCCATCTCCGGGTTCCATATGTCGGACCGCTGGACTGGACGACGCTCCTCGAATTCCTCGGCCGGCGCGCGATCCCTGCAGTCGAACAAGTCTCGGACGGCGTCTATCGGCGTTTGACCACAACTTGTGGGTACCCGGGGGTCATCGAGGTGACTCGCAGGCCGGAGGACGATGTCCTCGAAGTCACAGCACACCTACCAACCTTCAATTCGATCGTCGACGACGTCGCCCGGATTCGCTGGCTGTTCGGCCTCGACGAACCGTCGGTGGCGGAATCCATTGCCCACGATTCGGATCTCTACCCAATAGTCCAGCGCTACCCGGGGCTACGCATACCCGGAGCCTGGGACCGATTCGAAACCGCCGTTCGGATTCTCGTCGGCCAGCAGGTATCCGTTCAGGCGGCGACGACTCTCGCCGGGCGGATCGTCGAGAGGTACGGAGAGAAGTTTGATATGGATGCCTTCGGCCTCTCACGCCAGTTCCCCGGACCGGCCACGCTCGCCTCAGCATCACTCGATGGCCTCGGAATGCCCAGGTCACGGATGGAGATGATTCGCACCTTCTCGCAGGCGGTGGCCGAGGGTTGGCTGGACCTCTACGACTCGGGGAGTCTCGAAACCGTGACCAGCACCATGCAGGAACTACCCGGCATCGGACCTTGGACCGCCCAATTGATCGCCCACCGCGTCATGCGCAAGGCAGATGCTTTCCCTGCCTCGGACCTCGGACTCCGCATCGCCATCGGACACCTCATCGGCGAGAACCGTCCCCCAGCGACCGTGGTTGAGAAGTACGCCGAACGGTGGAGACCCCATCGAGCGATCGCCGCGCAGTATCTGTGGGCGTCCCTGAACGACAAGGAGTCGTAATGCTGCATGAGACAACAATGACCAGTCCGGTCGGTCCGCTTCGCTTGATCGCCTCAGATCGAGGTCTCCGAGCAGTCCTCTGGCCCGATGATGATCCAGCGCGGGTGCACTTGAGCGAACCGACTCGAGCAACTCCGGATCATCCGATCCTCAAGCGAGCCACGTCTCAACTCGCGGAGTATTTCGCCGGGGTGAGGACGCAGTTCGATTTGCCGCTCGACGCCGTTGGAACTGAGTTCCAACAGGCCTGTTGGCGAGTGCTATCTGAGATTCCCTACGGGTCGACCATCAGCTACGGCGAACAGGCCGACCTGCTCGGCAAACCCACAGCCGTCCGGGCAGTCGGCGGAGCCAACGGCCGCAACCCGCTGTCGGTCGTCGTGCCATGCCATCGAGTCGTTGCCGCCGGCGGCGCCCTGACCGGTTTTGCAGGAGGCATCGACACCAAGAAATGGCTCCTCGAACACGAAGCGGCAAACAAAACCTGAGGTCGCGAAAATCGTCCAGGGCGGACACTTGCGAACACACGTTCGATCAACGTAAGGTCGTCCCCTGAGCCAAAGGGGGCGAGGTGTCGACAAGTCCATCGGTGCCAACGGACCTGACATCCGCGGTCCCTGCCGAACTTCGCCAGCGGCTTCGAGAGCTTCGCAAGCGATACGGTCGCCAGAGTTTCACGGCACCTAGGGATCGACTCGACACGGCTGCAAACCGCCGCAGATTCCAACTCGCTGAAGTTCGGAAGCAAATAGCTGAGCTCGAACAGCGGGCAAAAGTCATCGAGGCAGAACTGGACGGTCTCGGCAAAGGCGCAGCAGCTCTGGTCGGAGAAGAGATCGCCAGGTACGAGAAGGCATTTCCGGAAGGCTGGTCACCGACACAGGTCCCCGGCTATCGGATCTGGACGATCGAGAAGAACCGCATGGTCGGTGCCCGGTTCGTCTGGGAGACACCGGTCTACGAGGCCACCTGCGATGAATTTCCAGATTCGGCCGAGGATGTACCCCACACCGATGACCGCTGTGGTCGACTCGGGTGTGGGGTCTACGCCACGAAGCGACTGGGTGATCTCATCGAGTTGCACATCGATGAGTCCTCGCGGCTCTACGCCGCCGCCCGCGTCGGATTGGACGGCAAGGTGGTGGAGCACGAGGACGGGTACAGGGCCGCACGGGCAGAAGTGATCTCCCTGGCGGTAATCGGCCGCAGCCGTGAAATCTTCACCGACGATCCGGACGGAATCGCCGCCGCCTATGACGATCCGACCGGAGCGTTGTTCTCGCACTGGGGCCGTCCTCTACAGACTCCGGTGTTGTCGCGGATTGCAGAGCATCTACAAGAAGAGAAGGAGCAACAATGGATATTGGGAAGCGGAAACGAGTGATCTTCGTCGAGCCTCTGAAGGTTCCGGACGAGCTCGAGGCGCCGGTAGAACAACCGGTCGACGACCCCGAACCGGTCAAGGAACCGGCCCCAGCCAAGAAGTAGGAGGGACCAGATCGTATCCGTTCTGGCGTCAGGAACCCGTCAAAACTGGCGGCATTCTCACGCAAGAACAGAGAGTGTCAGGCCTCGACTAGGCCCTCTCTGATGGCGAAGCGGGCCAGTTCGACCCGGTCGTGAATCTCGAGTTTGTCCATCAGGTGTGTGACGTGGTGCTGGACGGTCTTGATACTGATCCCAGTCAAGTGCGCGATCTGTTTCTGGGGCAGCCCCATTGCCACATATCCGAGGACCTCGCGTTCGCGTTCGGTCAGCAAACCACAACGTGATCTGCTTCCGTTCGCCAGTCTCACTCCGGCGGGGTCGACCACAATCCGGTCGAGGACCGAGCGCGAGTAGCTCGACCGGCCACGATGGACTCTGCGGATCGCTTCCACAATGGCTGCGGGGGGTTCCGACTTCGTGAGGTATCCAGATGCCTCAACGGCCAGAGCCTGGTCGACGTAGTTGTCGTGAACGTAGGCGCTGAGGAAGATCACCCGCGTGTC
>JBLYYS010000126.1:0-21322 GCA_048550235.1 Acidimicrobiia bacterium
TCGACGTAGAGCGGGTGGAGGCAGCATTGTCTGCACCATCTGACACCGTCTCCCTGGATCGCCCGGTCGGCGAGGACGGCGACGCAGAACTCCAGGACTTTGTCGAAGATGAACGCATGCCGGATCCGTTCCGCCATGCGGCCGCCGTGCTGCGCCAACGCCACGTACAGGAGGCCTTGGAAGTCCTCGACGCCGAAGAGCAGCGGATAATCGCATTGCGTTTCGGACTCGATGGTGGTGAACCGAGAACCCTCTCAGACGTTGGCCGGATGTTCGACCTGACCCGGGAAAGGGTTCGACAGATCGAAGGTCGGGCGTTAGCCAAACTGCGTCACCCATCCGCGGCATTCGAGCTCGAATCGCTACTCTGACGCCGTGCTCGAAACTACTACCACCACTTCCATACTGATCGTGGGCGCCATCGCCGGCTTCGGCGGCCTCGCCGGCGGAATGCTCTCGGGAAGACGAGCGACAGTCATCGGATCGATCCTGATGGGAATCATCGGCGGGCTCGTAACCACGGTGATCCTCTCCTCCTTCAGCGGCGTACCGAAGTACCTCCCGATTGGCGACTACTCAGCGGTCTGGGCCCTCGCGGGCGGAGCCGTGATCTCTTTCATGGTGGGGTTCACGAATCAGTGACGGCCTTCGGCCGTCACTGATAGCCGTTGGCCGTTTGCCATTAGCCTTTGGCCATGTTCGAAATCCTCCTCCTGCTGATCATTGCTTCTCTGGCCGGATCGATTGGGGCTTCGCTCGCAGGTCGCAAAGGGCTCGGATGCCTGACATCGCTAGCACTCGGCTTCGTTGGAGCGCTGCTCGGACGCTGGTTGGCGGAGCAGTTGGACCTCCCATTGATGTGGACCATTCGAGAATTCCCGGTCATCTGGTCTGTGATCGGCGCGGCCCTGTTCGTTGCCGTCCTCAACCTGATCAGCGGCCGCGGATCCAAAGGTTCCTAGCCGGCGGCTGACGGCTAAAAGCTGAAGGCTGAAGGCCGGAAGCTGCGAAGCACTAGCCTCGCCTTATGGAGAAACTCGATATCGCTCGCAACTGGCTTCCGCGCTACACGGGGATGCCGCTCGAAGAGTTCGGCGACTACATCCTGTTGACCAACTTCAGCGACTACATCACGCGATTCGCCGAGCGGAGCGGGTGCCCGATCCGGGGCGAGGGCAACTACATGCAGGCCGCGACCAACAGCGATGGACTCACGATGATCAACTTCGGCATCGGCACGGCCAACGCCGCCACGATCATGGATCTCCTCGTAGCCGTCGAACCGAAAGGCGTACTCTTCCTCGGCAAGTGCGGAGGCTTGAAGGCGTCGACCGAAATCGGACACTTCGTCCTACCGATCGCCGCCATCCGGGGCGAGGGAACCAGCAACGACTACTTCCCGCCAGAGGTCCCAGCACTCCCCTCTTTCAAGCTGCACAAGTTCGTGTCGGAGAAGATCGTCGAACGAGGTTTCGACTACCGCACCGGGGTTGTATACACGAGCAACCGGCGGGTGTGGGAACACGATGTCCGGTTCATCGAACACCTCCGTGAGCTGACCGCCCTTGCAATCGATATGGAAACCGCCACCATATTTGTGGTGGGCCATCACAACGAGATCGCACGAGGCGCCCTGTTGCTCGTTTCGGACGTGCCCATCACACCGGAGGGAGTGAAGACTGAGAAGAGCGACGCGGTCGTCACCCGCGATTGGGCGGACATACACCTCGACCTCGGAATCGAGGCAATGACCGAGATCGCCACCCAGGGCGAACCGATCAAGCACTTCCGTTTCTAGCCCAAAGGCCTAGAAACGGAGCCATCAGCTGTCAGCTATCAGCCTTCAGCAGCCATGTGCGTGCCGATTGCCATGGCCAACTGCCAGATATCAGCCGACCGCGCCCGCTTCGATCATGTTCAGTTCGATGAGACGGTTCATCTCGACGGCATACTCCATAGGGAGTTCCTTCACGATCGGCTCGATGAACCCTGCAACGATCATCGACGTCGCCTCTTCTTCCGATAGCCCGCGGCTCATCAGATAGAACAACTGCTCCTCGCCCACCTTGGACACGGTGGCCTCGTGGCCAATCTCGGCATCGGCTTCCTCGATCTCCATGTACGGATAGGTATCCGAACGGGAGTTCTCGTCGAGGATCAGAGCGTCGCACCGCACGAAGGATTTCACACCCTCGGCTCCCGGCTCGACTCTCACCAGGCCCCGGTAGCCGGCACGACCCCCATCCTTGGAGATCGACTTGGAAACGATTGTCGATGTCGTGTTCGGCGCTGCGTGAACCATCTTGGCGCCGGCATCCTGGTGTTGTCCCTCTCCTGCGAAGGCAATCGAGAGAACCTCGCCGTGCGCACCCGGTTCCATCATCCAAACAGCCGGATACTTCATCGTCAGCTTCGAACCGAGGTTGCCATCCACCCACTCCATCGTGGCGTCTGCGTAGGCGGCAGCACGCTTCGTGACCAGGTTGTAGACGTTGTTCGACCAGTTCTGGATCGTCGAGTAGCGACAACGTCCTCCCCGCTTGACCACGATCTCAACTACCGCCGAGTGCAGCGAATCGGTCGAGTAGATCGGAGCCGAACAGCCTTCGACGTAATGCACGTAGGCGTCCTCATCCACGATGATGAGCGTCCGCTCAAACTGCCCCATGTTCTCCGAGTTGATCCTGAAGTAGGCCTGCAGCGGTTGATCGACGTGCACGCCCGGCGGAACGTAGATGAACGAACCGCCCGACCAGACAGCGGAGTTGAGGGCCGCGAACTTGTTGTCATTCGGGGGGATGATTGTCCCGAAGTACTCCTGCACGAGTTCCGGATACTCCTTGACGGCCGTGTCCATGTCGGTGAACAGAACGCCGAGCTTCTCTAGGTCATCGCGATTGCGGTGGTAGACCACTTCGGACTCGTACTGCGCAGTCACGCCTGCCAGATATTTACGCTCAGCTTCGGGAATCCCGAGCTTCTCGTATGTCGCCTTGATCTCTTCCGGGACCATGTCCCAGTCCTTGGCCTGCTCCTCGGTCGGCTTGATGTAGTAGTAGATGTCATCGAAGTCGATCTCATCGAGAGCTCCGCCTCCACCCCACGTCGGCATCGGGCGCCGAAGGAATCTCTTGTACGACTTGAGACGAAACTCGAGCATCCAGCTCGGCTCGCCTTTCATCTTCGACATATCGCGAATGATGTCTTCGTTCAGCCCCTTGCGCGGCTTGAAAACATAACCCTCTTCTGAGTCATGCCATCCAAGTTGATACGCGCCGAGATCGAGTTCGACAGTGGCCATTGGTCACCCCTGAATAATTAGCACTATCCGGATAGTCGATAGTAGCAGTGAATCTGGATAACGGATCATGCCACGGGAAGCCGGAACTCGGTATTCGTGATAGTTTCGACCCGTGCCGGTCATCATCGTTGGGGCGGACACCCCGATTGGAATCGAGATTGTTGCCAAACTGGTCGAAAGCGCCGGAGAGGTACGAACGTTCATCACCGACCCAGCGTTCGCGGACGCCTTTCGGGCCCAGCACTGCAAGGTGGCGATCGGTGATGTTTCGGACGGATCGCATATCGAAATCGCTGGATTCGAAGCGTTCACGGCTGTGCTGATCGCTGAAGCAGCCCTGGATACTCGTGAGCGTGCGTTCTCAACCAGTCCTGAATCGACCGCGGCCGCATGGATCGGCGCCGTCACCGACGCCCGGATTCAACGAGTCATCTGGATCGGGACACATCCACTGAATGAACCACCGGGTGGCGGGCGAATACCGGAGCTGGCGGTCCTCAATAGTTCCGACCCCGACATAGCTGTTGAAGTCGGCCGGTTGAATGAACTAGCCGAGCTTTCCTGATCAGCTGAAGGGGACCTCTTCGCGCTCAATCATGAGCTCCAGTTCCCACCGCTCCCATGCAGCTTGGAGATAGGAGTACGGGTTGATTGCCCGACCATTCAGATGCAGCTCGAAATGGGTATGGGTTGTCGTCCCCTCCGCGTTGCCGCTGTCGCCGACGAAGCCGAGTAGCTGGCCTGCCTCAACCGGGTCGCCAACCTCGAGATCGGCTGCGTAGGTGAACTCCGGTGCACCCCGACCGTCATCAGTGCCTGGCGTGTCGTTGTTGAGGTGCATGTACCAGGTCTCGTAGCCGTCACGATGAGAGATGACGATGTAGTAGCCCGATCGCGGCCCCCTGCCGAACTTCTTGACTTCGCCATCGGCGGCCGCCACCACGGGGGACATCTGCGGGCCCAGTATGTCAGTGCCCTGATGCCGGCGCCCACCCGAACGAGCACTCCCCCAGGTGTTGTCGAACTCGGTCTCTTCTCCAGGCTGCGGGAATACGAGAACGAACTCACCCTCATCCGCCTGGGCGGGTAGCGCGAACATGCCGGCCATCAGGCCGACGATGATGAGGAACGCGCGTGTAAGTGTGAGTTTCATTGGGGGTTTCCAGTAGAAGAGCCCCGGCTATGCCGAGGCGAAGACCGGACCTTACTCGTCGGTAAAGACAATGCAAACGGGTGGAGCGGTCACCGCCCCACCCGTTCGGAGATCCTCAGCCGTTCTTCTTGCCTTTTCCGTTTCCTTTGTCCTTGTTCTTGTCCTTGCCCTTGCCGGGCTCATCGTCGTCATCGGCATCGGCCGCTTCGAGTTCGAGAGGCTCGAGGTCATCGTCCCCATCAGGGTCGGCCTTGACCTTCAGGTCGTCCTTGCCGATCTCTTTGTCGTGGGCGAACTGCTTCACCCACTGACCGAAGGGTCCGTACATTTCCTTGGCGTCGTCGGCCGCGTAGTACTCGGCCTTCAGGGCATGAACCATATTGGAGACGAACTGGCCGTGGTTGACCTGGCCGTTGGGGCCTTCGATGTCGACGGTGTGGCAGTCCTCAGGAAGATCGACAGGTTCTTCGCCTTCGACCGTATAGGAGACCAAGCCATCATCATCGATTTCCACGACGGCACCTTCCGGAATCGCGCAGTCAAGATCCGGGTCGTCGCCGTCAGACTCCTCAACAACCCCATAGAAGACACTGTGGGACTCTTCGTCATAGCCGTAGCTGAGGTACGGATACTCCTGTTCGACCGGTTCTTCCTCGAGCATCGCGTCTTCAAATAGTGTTTGTGCTGCCGCCGGCAGCACAAACAAAGCCATCACCAGACCCACTACCACGAGGGTGATCGTTCTCCGCCGCATCCAATCCACTCCTGTTTCGGAATCAGTTGGTAAGTCGCATGACCACACAAAGTGTTACACGACCCCCGACTTCACCACTATCGGCGTTCAAGGTCAGACCTTGAGTGACTGCAGGACTTCGTCCAGACGACCGGCGACTTCGACAGGGGTCGTTGCGTGCGGAGACATCCTGATCCACTCGCCTCCTCGGACGGAAACCGTGATGCCCGCAGAATCCAGCGCCTTGGCCACAACATCAGCCGGCGGATCCAGTTTGAAGGTGACAATCCCGGCCCGCTCAGAATCAGAATTCCACGCCACAATGACTTCGGCCCCGTGCCGCCTAGCGACATCCTCGAGGGCCTGCGCACGGCTGAGAATGGTCGACTCGATCACATCGGCGCCTTCCGACAGAACCAGGTCGACGGCGGCCGTCATCGGTGCCGCCATGATGAGGGGGGCCGAACCGATTTGGTATCGGATTGCTCCGGCCGAGGCCGGATGCGGGGCCGGGATCTCGGTTGTGAGGTAATCCTCGACACCGGTCCAACCCACCAACGACGTGTCCAGACGTTCCAGGGCACGCTCCGACATCGCAACGAAACCCACGCCGTTCCCGGCCCGCAGCCACTTCTGTCCGCCACCCACCAACACATCGCACGGAGCGAGGGAAGCATCTACAGCGCCTACTCCCTGGATCCCATCTACCACCAGCAATCGATCACCAGCCAGAGCCCGGAGTTCCTCCACGTTAACCCGGAAGCCGGTGAGAAAATCGACCAGGGACACCGAGATGGCCTTGGTCTCGCCGTCGACGAACGGGGCCAGGACCTCAGCCGTCGTGCGGCCATCCGGATTCTCCACGAACCGCACCTCCGGACCGTTGCGTTGGGCCGCGCGAATCCAGGGGTACAGATTGGCGGGGAACTCGCCCGCGGGAACTACGACGTTGCCGCCCTCGCCCAACCCGAAGGCGGCGCTGAACAGACCTTCCGAAGTTGAATGAGTCAGTCCGACCTGATCGACGGTCGTACCGACCATCGTGGCTACGGCCTGCCGCGCCCGCAGTACTCCTTCGTGCAGTGGCACACCCGCAGGCCCTGTCGGGGAGGCAACCCATTTGAAGGCATCCATCAATGCTTCGGCTGCGGCCTGGGATGGCGGTCCCACGGCGGCAAAGTCGAGGTACCCGTCCGGGGCGCTGAACTGGCTGAGATAGTCCGTTGAAACGCTCATATCCCGAAGCTAGCGAGCAGAGGCGAGGCGGAACGGAATCAGTCCGCGATCTCGGATTCCATGGTCTCCAGACCAAGCGAAAGCTCCTCGGTCTGTCCGGTGGTTCCGTTGGACCGGCGCGACGACAACTGTCTCGCAACCGAAGCACCCACGGCCGCCGACAGGATGATCACGTAGGCCATCAAGAACAGCCACAGCAACAGCACGGCCACGGTGGTGAAAGCTATGAACGTAACTCCCAGTTCCCCGGAGTTCTCAACATAGAACCGGAAGCCCAGGCTGACACCGATCGTTCCGGCCGAGGCCATCAATGCAGCAAGCCAGAACCCCGGCAGCCGCTGCGGGGGGCCCCATCTGTACAGAGCTGTGAGGAAGCCGAACAGGCCCAGAACACCAACTGGTAGGGAGAGGCGCTCCCATGCCGTCACGAGCCAGTCGACCTCCGTTAGCTGCTCGAGCCATTGGGCGATCCCAGCGCCGGCCACGATCAAGACACCGGAGAGAACCAGCATCCCACCGGCACCGAGAGTGAGCCCGACGGCGATCAACCGACGCCGCCACCAAGAACGATCGTCATCCATCCGTTCGATCCGGGCCAGCACTCGCATAATCGTGTTGACGCCCCGAGACCCGGCCCACAGCGAAATGACGAGGCTCACGGCAACAACGAGCCCCTGCGTGCCCTCGACCGAATCCCAGGCAGTCGAGAGGGCATCGGCGATGGTAGAAGCTGTGTCGGAAGGCAGGATCTGTTCGAGGAAATCGATCGTCTGTCGCTGCGCATCGGCGTTCCGTCCGAAGAAGGACGCGGCAACCACGAGCGGAATAGCCGCAGGCACGAGAGCGAAGAAGAGGTTGTAGGCGACTGCCGCCGCCAGCACCCCAGGACCGGCGGACGCGAAACGTCGCCAGAAACGGGCGGGGGTTGACGAGGTCAGGCGTTCGAGCGGATCGGCCACGGAACAACAGGTTAGGACCGCAACTGGTTTCCAACGCGGCATCTGTTTGACGCTGCCAGCCGGGCGAGAAGCCATACACTGCCCTGATGCGCCGCCTGCTCGCCATGTTCAGCATTTCGGTGGCAGTGGTATCCGTGATCGTCGGCCTCTACCTGGCTGGATCATCGGGTTCGACGGCCATCGCTGTCTCAACGACGAGTCCCCCAAGCACCGCGCCTCCGGAAGCACCAACGACGACGACATCCACGACAACTCCGTTCGTGCGATTCGTTGACCCACGAACCGTCGGCGCAGCCTGGGGGACGGCGACGGGCGTCCTCCAGTTCCGTGGAAACCCATCCCACACCTGGTACGGCCCCAGCGAAATCCCGGAGAACCCGCGCCAACTCTGGCGCTTTCCTGAGAGTGCGATGTGCGGGACATCCACGGTCGGGGGTGAAGCAACCAAGTGGTGCGGTACTGGTTGGACGGGTCAACCGGCCGTCTGGGTTCGCCCCGACGGAATCACCGAGGTTGTCTTTGGCGCCTATGACAAAGCCGTGCACTTCGTGAATGCGGAGACCGGAGAACGGACAAGGCCCGACTTCCGTGTTGGCGATCTGATCAAGGGTTCGGTGACAATCGACCCGGACGGCTACCCGCTGCTCTATTTCGGATCTCGCGACAACAAGTTGCGAGTCGTGGCTCTCGACAGGCCCGAACCGATCGAACTCTGGGCGATCAACTCGGCCGACCATCCGGGTATCTGGAACAACGATTGGGACGGAAACCCCTCGATCGTTGAGGACATCATGTTCGAAGGCGGCGAGAACGGAATCCTGTTCGCCACCAAGCTGAACCGTTCGTATGACGGCGACGGAAGAGTCCAGATCGAGCCTGAAATCCTGGTGAAGGTGGAGGGCTGGAACGACGACCTCATTCGGTCGGTGGGCGACCGCAACGCCTCTATCGAGAGCTCCGTCGCTATCCTCGACGGCCGCCTCTACTTCACGAACTCTGGGGGCCGGGTAGTAGGCCTCGATATCACCCGGGTCGAAGCCGGCGAAGCGCCCATCGTCTTCGACTACTGGGCCGGCGATGACATCGACGCCTCTCCAGTGATCGACGCCAACGGGATGTTGTACATAGCGATCGAACTCGAACGAAACCTCTCCCGCGCTGAAGAAGTCGGTCAGATCATCAAACTCGACCCGTCCCGCCCCGACGACCCCCTGCTCTGGAGTGTTGCCGTCCCTGCACTGAATTCACTCACGGATGGAGGAGCCTGGGCCACGCCGGCACTGGGAGACGGCGTCCTGTACGCAGCTACTCACCCCGGCGACCTCCTGGCTATCGACACCGACACCGGCGAGGTCCTCTGGACCGATGCAATCGGGTTCCACGCCTGGTCCTCTCCCTTGATCGTCGACGACCACCTGCTGGTAGCCGTCGACTGCGAGGGCGGTGGCGGCCTCCGGGCCTACTCGCTGGCGGACCCGACCAGACCAGTTCGAGCGTGGGACCTGCCGCACGGAGGCGGGTGCATCGAGAGCACTCCCACCGTCTGGGATGGGCGCATCTTCGTAGGCAGTCGCGACGGCTTCTTCTACGCCTTCGGCGACTCATAACCCCTCAACCCGTTCCCAGCCAGTATCGCGCTGTCCTGGTGATGCCCAATACTGCCGAGAAAGGTCCTAGTGTCGGGGTATGGAGCAGCCACTCGTTTGGGTAGACCTCGAGATGACCGGCCTCGATCCGGACAACGACGTGATCCTGGAGATTGCGTGCATCGTCACGGACGGCGCGCTGGAAACCGTCGCAGAAGGTCCGAACCTCGTCGTCCATGCCACCGAAGCTCAACTCGAATCGATGGCGCCGATCGTCGTAGAGATGCATTCCAAGTCCCGGCTGACCGAGGATGTCGGTCGATCTGAGACAACCGTCGCGCAAGCCGAGCGGGAGGTCCTGGAGTTCATCGCCGAACACGTCCCGGAACCGGGATCGGCTCCGCTGGCCGGCAACAGCGTCCATGCCGACCGGGCGTTTCTACGTCGCTATATGCCGGCGCTGGACGACTATCTGCATTACCGGATAGTCGATGTATCCACACTGAAGGAACTCGCTCGCCGCTGGTATCCGGACGTGATCGCCAACGCCCCGAAGAAGAAAGGCGGCCATAGGGCGCTGGCCGACATTCGTGAATCGATCGATGAGTTGCGATACCTACGTGCAGAGATCTTCCGGAGCGAAGACAGCTGATTCGGGAATCCCAATCGGCTACTACTCTGCCCATTCATGAGCACTGACCCGGGTCCGCTTCCGAGGCGGGGAGGCAAACTGACGACGATATTCCTGGTCGCCGTCGGCGTTGCGGTCATCGTTGCGACCATCATCAGCGTGAGGGACGACGATTCGACCACGGCTGCGGAGGCAATCCAGTCGGCAGTCGACCAAAGCACCACAGAATCGTCTGAGGAGTTCCACCCGCCGGGTGGCCCATTGGCCGGAACGGCCGCCACCGACTTTGAACTCACACTTCTTTCGGGAGAGACTTTCGACCTCTCCGATCACTTCGCCAACGACGGCAGGCCGCTCGTCTTGAACTTCTGGGCGTCGTGGTGCCCGCCCTGTCGAGCCGAGATGCCCGACTTCGATACCGTGGCATCCGAGCGCGGAGACATCCTGATCCTCGGCATCGCGGTCGAGGACGACCCGGCCGCGGCGCGAACGTTCGGCAACGAGATCGGCGTCGGTTATCCCCTCGGGATCGATGAGAGTGGAGCCATCGCCAATAGCTATCCCTATCTAGGCCTGCCGACAACCTGGTTCATCGACAAGGACGGCATCATCGTGCGTCAATGGACCGGCCTGATCACCTACGAGGACCTCATCTCCCGCATCGACGCCGACCTCGCGTCGTAGCGAAAGGCCGGGAACCCTCGACAACGCTAGGAACGTTAATCGGATGGAATCGCGAAGGGTCGGGTCAGGAGAACGCTGAACCCCTCAGCCGCCTCCCAGCACAATCCGCCTTCACCAATCCCGGCCCTTCGCTTCTAACCGGGTGGCTCTCCGATAACCCCGCCGCTATCCAAGAGATCTCCTGCCCATTCAAAGAGGAACCCGAGCGCGATCAACGCGACGGCCGCCAGCACGATCAACTCGAGCACTCTGACCACCGGCGGTCCAGGCAACAACGAGTAGATCTTCCTCACGACATCGGCTCCAAGAAGGCTTCGATTTCGGCTTGCGCGTAAGGAAGGTTGGGACCGACGATCAGTTCTGCCTGGATAACTAGGCGCTCGCGCGCCGAGAACCTCGGGTTGCAGGTTGTGAGCGTGATCCAGGACCCACGCTTGGGGTTGGTCACCCAAACGTCCGTGGGAAGCACAATCAAGGACTCCCGGACGGCATACACATGCTCCCCGAGAGCCGTTTCGACGATTATCTCATCGCCCGGCTCGAGAGAATCCAGGTCGTAGAACGGAGCACCGTAGGTCGTTCGATGGCCGCTAATGACGGCGTTGCCCGGCTGACCCGGCAACGGGGTCCAGGGCATGTGGCCGGGCCCGTCCTTGAGAGTCTCCCGATCCACACCCTCCATCATCACGTGCTCCAGCTCGATCGCGGGAATACTGATTATGCCGAAGGCTTCCCCTTCGGCCGGTATCGGTTCCTCATAGAGCACGGGAAGGGTCGGAGCATCTGTTCCAGCCTCCGTCGTGGTCGTGGTCGTTGTCTCGTCAACGACCGGTGGAAAGTCTCCCTCGGCAGCCAACTGCTCCCGGACCGCCTCGAAACGGTCGGCAACCTCGACTGCCGCGGCGTCTTGCGCCCGGCTCGTTATCAGGTTGGTTCCGACTAGCTGATAGGCCAGAAAGGCGAGAATTACACCCCCGGCCCAGATCATCGTCCAACCCAGGATGCGCAGTGTCTTCATTGATCCTCAAAGGTTCCGACGGTGACAACACTCTACCGCCGGAAGCCGGTTATTCGATCACGCCGCGGCTAAACGACCACTCAGCGTCCACGCCACTCAGGTGGTCGCTTCTCGGCGAAGGCGGCGACTCCTTCGGCGGCGTCCTCAGTCATCGAGACGAGAGTCAGGCCGCTCTGAAGGTGATCGAGCGCCGCATCAAGAGCCATATCCTCGACGGCGTAGAACGCGTCGCGCCCCAGTCCGAGTACCGCGGAGCTCTTCCCGGCCAAATTGGCAACGGTCTCATCGACAACCTCGTCGAGGGACTCCGCTGCGACGACCCGGGACACGACGCCCAGCCGCAGAGCCTCGTCTGCGGTGATGAGCCTCCCCGTCATCATCAACTCGAGGGCCGCCTTACGCGGAATCGTCCGCTGCAAGATTGCACTGATCATCATCGGCCACAGACCTACATTGATCTCCGGCGTACCGAACTTGGCCCGATCAACTGCTATCACGATGTCGCAAGCTGCGGCCAACCCGAATCCACCCGCTAGGGCGTGTCCATTGACCCTCGCGATGGTGGGTTTGCCTCCGCGTCTCATCGTTTTGAAGATGTCGGCGAGCACACCGCGCGCGTGGTGAAGCGCTATGGGTTCATCGACGAACCCGCCGGATAGGTCTCCACCGGCAGAAAAGGCTCGATCACCTGCTCCCGTCAGCACAATGACCTTCACCGCAGAATCGGCCGTCGCTGCCTTCAATCCATCGAGAAGCGATCGCATCACGTCGACCGACATGGGGTTCCTGCGGTCCGGATCGTTGAGAGTAAGGGTCGCGCGAGGTGCAGCGACTTCATATGTGAGCATGCTGTCCTTCCGACCAGGTCAAGCTAGCCGGAGATCCGGCGAGAGATGAGGAGTACAGCCCTTCAGGTGGTACGGTTTGGATATGGTCTGGTTGGCGCTCGTTCTCTTTGTCGCCACCACGATCGCCGTTGTTCGAGGAGGAAGGCTCCGCAATCTCTCGGACATCCGGTTACGGCTGTGGTGGCTTCTGATTCTCGGATTTGGCATGCAGTCGATCACGGGTCTTTTTCCCGAGGATGCCGATTGGTCCAGACCGACAGGAGTCACGCTGATTCTCTTGTCCTATGCCCCACTACTACTGATGGTCGTGCTGAACAGGGACAAACCGGGAATGTGGTTGGCCGGCCTGGGAATCTTGATGAACTTCTCCGTGATCGCTGCCAACGGTGGGATGCCTGTTCTCGAGGAAGCTGCGATCGTCGCCGGCGGTTTTCCAGAATCGGTTGACCTGACCGGCAACTTCAAACATCTCGTTCTCGACGAGACCAGCCATCTCGCGTTCCTCGCAGATGTGATCCCATTGCGATTCCTGGGTCAGGGGCAGGTCATCTCGCTGGGCGATGTGCTACTGGCGGTTGGTCTCGGCCGGTTCCTCGAGCACGAGCTTCGCCGCCCGGTTCGCTGGTTCAAGCATGGGGCGCAGGCAGAAGCAGGATCGGCTCGTCGCGACTGACGGCCCGAGATCAAGCTCTGGCGTCGACAATTTCTCTGAGTGCCTCAACGACATCCGGGTCGTAGTCGTAGGCGGCGCCACGATGCAGAACCTCGAGAGCCTCCAGTTGTGAGAAGCCGAGCTCTGTCGTCGCGTGGTCGAACGCGCTCGTCGCCTTGATCACCTTCGAAGCCATCGGCAGTTCCCTATCTTTGAACTCACCGGGTCGGCGGTATGGATGGTGCTGCTGTCGCACGAGGTTGGCGATCTGTTCGAGGTAGGGAGACTCACCGATGATCTCAGCTCCCCACCTGGCGATGTCCTCCTCGGTGAACCCCATCTTGATCACGTTGGGCTCATTGAGAGTGACCCGACCGATATCGTGCATCATGGCCGCAAATCGGATGTCTTCGACTTCATCGGGTGAAAGCCCGAGTCGCTGGCCAACCTGCACCGCCATCTCTGACGTCCGATCCCCATGGCCATCGGGAGACAATCCGGCCACCTCAGGAATCCTGGATAGAGCACGGATCGTCTGCCAGTAGGTGGTCCGCGCCTCCTGGTATCGATGAAAGGCAAGATGAGCGAAGGCATACGGGACCGCCACAACGATCACTGCGGCGACAGGATTGATCTCGGCGTAGGCGAATCCGAATAGGGCGCCGGTTGCGAGCAAACTCAGTGCGACCATCCAGTCCTTCACGGCCAGCAGCCACAAATAACGCCTACTGATGTTCCGCCGACCGAATGTGACGAAGGCCCATAGGAACATTTCGAGTACAAACCAGGTGGCCGAACCGATGGCGAAACCGACCAACTCTGAGGCATCGGAACTCAAAGCCCCGCCGTCCAAGAGAGGAGGGATGTATCTGAGTGCAAAGGCATACGCTCCTGCACCTACCGCTCTCCTGAATGAGGTAGTGAGAGATTGGACCACATCCCGGCGACGACCGACTTCGATCGCCCATGAGACCAGAGCGCCGCCGACAAACACTGCTCCGGATGCGATCAGATCGACCTCACCTGAACTGGTGCGAAAAAGAAACGGGACGGCTGCACCCACCGCGAAACCCAAGGAGAGCCTGTTACCACTCGTGGCCGGGACGCCTATTTGTGAGGCAGCAGCCAGAACACCGACGCCGATGAGTATCGCCGCAACATCTCCCGGCGCTTCTGAAACCAGCAGTACGAACAAAGCTGCGGCAGCTAGTGCCCAGGTGACGTTCAAAAGGGGAGATCGACCCGGATCAGTGCTGTCCACGGCTCTTCCCTTCCGCTAATAGGCGCGCCTGCTCCTCGTTGGTCAGACCCGGCGACCCGTAGCGTTCACCCGTCCGGCCCAGAGCCCGTACCAAGGCCTCGACAACCGTCGGATCGAACTGCGAGCCCGAGTTCTTCCTCAACTCCTCGAACGCATAGTCCTGACTGAGAGCCATCCTGTAGGAACGGGTACTCGTCATTGCGTCGAAGGCATCGGCGACCGCGAGTATGCGAGCTTCTATCGATGGCCGCTTGCCTTCACGATGGCCGGTACCGCCGTAGCCGCTTCCATCGAACTGAGAGTGGTGGCCGGATGCAATCTCCACCATCGGTCTCAAGAACTCGACTTCGGCGAGGATTTCCTCCACCACGTGTGCGTGACTCTGGAGGTCTTCATACTCCTCCTCAGTCAACCGTCCACGTTTTCTGATTAGATCGCGCGGGACTGCCAGCTTGCCGACATCATGAATCAGCGCGGCGACACGAACCCGCTCGAGCTGAGATCCGCGGAACCCGAGATCCTCACCGATCAGCTGCGAGAAGTAGGCGACACGTTCCGTGTGGCCGCGGGTGTAGAGGTCTTTGGCCTCGAGGGCCTTGATGAACCCGCGCAGCGTCGCCTCGTGGGCTTCGCGTAGTTCCGAGTATGACGCGAACGTGTAATGCCCGGCGACGAACACCACGAGAATCAAGGGTAGGACTGCGAAAGAGTCGACCGCCCTGTAGACGATGCCGAGGAATCCACCGAACACGCCCATCACGAGGTAGGCAGGGAGAATGACCGCCATCCCCGACCATGGGCGGATGTCTCTCCTTCCAAACGCCAGGCGCACAATGCTCCGGACTTGGCCGTAGTTGAGTGCTGCATATGCGATTGCGGCCAACGAAGACGCACCTACGACCTGTGCGATCCCATCTAGGGCCGACGCATCGATAGCCTCTGGTATCAGCAAGTCGAGCGTGAATCCGGCCGCAGTAGCGCTCAGAACCAACTGGCCGAAATTCACCGCAGGTTGAAACCAGCGGCGCTCCTTGAAATCACGCGGGACGAGCGGTCCCAATGCAGCGATCACCGCCATACCCAGAGCGGCGCTACCACCTTCAAGCGCAAACACCGTCCCCCCGGTGAGCGCCACCATGATCGTCGAACTCACCATCAACTGATCGTTGACTTCGACTGCGCGCCATTCGAGGTACACGAAAGGAATAGCGAACGCAGCCCAAAGCAAGAAGTCTGGTCGCCGCTGGGTGATGAAGAGCGCTCCAAGTACGAGACAGCCAACTGCGACGTAGACCACCGCCAGACGAAGACGGACGATCTTCTGGGTGCTCAACTCTCGCCCCTTTGCTGAGGAATACCCGGACGCTCGATTAGCCGACTTTGAAACTTGCGGCGCCTGCAGCCAACACGGCTGCAAGGCTGCTAGCAACTGCGATAAATCGGGCCACCTTGGCCTTCATAGGAGCTATCACCTAATGGGATTTGACTTCACGGCCGCTGTTGGCCATGACGAGGGATCCGCTTCGCTGAGGGTAGTTCCAGGCCAATCGTTACGTCCGGGCATCCTCCTTCTACCGGCCGGAGCCGGATAGACCTCAAACTTCAGTTCAAGAGGCTCCCGAGTTGCCCAGCCCCGTACAACGACGAGCCAGGCCAGCACACCCGGTACGCCATCTGCCGCCGAAACGACGGACGGAGCCTAACACCCATTTGGTTCGCAACTCAATGACTTTGTACCACCCGCCGTCGCGCTACATTGGTCGGTGATGCGATACCAGGAACTCGAGGAAACCCTCTGTCGACTGCCAACAGTCGACGCGGCGCGGGTCGTCGGCGAAAATGGGAACATCCGCGAGATCCACATTCTCGGCACTCCCGGGAAGGCTCCCAAACAGGTCGTGCGCGATGTCCAATCGCTGGCAATGGCCCAGTTCGGCCTCACAGTTGACCGCCGCGTCATCTCGGTGGTCCAGATCGAGAACGAGGAACTCGGACGGAGCGACCGCCCTGTCATCGTCGACATTCTCGAGGAACCTGTTGGATCCCGCTTGAACGTGACGGTCACTCTGGCTTGGCAGAATGAGATGATCACCGGTGTCGCCAGCGGCCCGAGCGCAGCCACAACGCGCCTCCGCTCAGTCGGCGAAGCCACCATTGCGGCTCTCGAACACGCCATCGGCGACGAGACCGCACTGGCTCTGGCAGCACTCGAGACACCGACCGTCGGATCACGGGCGGTTGCCATCGCTCAGATTGTCATCGTTACCGGCGGCGAAGAGCGCGTAGTCGTAGGGTCTGCTCTGGTGGGTCCGAACGAAGCGCAGGCGGCTGTGCGAGCGGTACTCGACGCCGTCAACCGCTTGGTTCCAAGCTTCCGTCGGTAGGCCGGTCGCTGCATGCTCCGAACCACAGAGGCCCAGACGTTTGGCGATGTGGTTGTCACATCACACGATCTGAGTACACAAGCAGCGATGGAGATTCTGTCGACGGGCGGCAATGCAATCGACGCAGCTATCGCCGCCAACGCCATGCTCGGGGTCTGCGAGCCCCATACTTGTGGTATCGGTGGAGACCTGTTCGCTCTGGTTTGGGAACCGGGAGCGAAAGCTCCGACCGCCCTGAATGCTTCCGGGAGGGCAGGATCGGGAGCCGACCCGGAAATCATCAGGGCATCGGGCGATACGAGGATCCCATCGAACCACCCACTCACGGCCACGGTTCCCGGCTGCATCGACGGATGGGAAGCCCTCCTCGATCGCTACGGATCCATGCCACTGAGGACCGTGTTGGCCCCAGCCATTAGACAGGCGGAGTCCGGCTTCGCCGCCTCCTCAGAATTGGCATCTGCGTTGAATCGACGGCCACCAGAGTTCCGCCGTCAGGCGTCGGCGGCCGCGTTCTATTCCGAAGGAGAACCGCGCCGCGGTCAACGCTTCACCCGGACCGACCTGGCACACACCCTGCGGGCTGTGGCGCAGGGGGGTCGCTCCGCCTTCTATGAAGGCTCACCGGGTGCGGCCATCTCAACGGCTACTGGACATCTGATAACGCACGACGATCTCAAAGTGCGCCAGGCGGACTGGATCAACCCGCTGTCCGTCGATGTCTTCGGTCGGACCGGTTGGACTATTCCACCCAACTCGCAGGGGTACCTGACTCTGGCGGCATCATGGATATTCGAGGAACTCGACGCACCGGAGGACCCGAACGATCCGCGCTACACGCATGCGCTGATTGAGGCATATCGCTCGGTTGCATGGGAACGCGATCAACTGCTGAGCGACCCCGACTTCGCCCCTCTTCCAGGCTCCGAACTCGTCGAACCGCGCAGGCTTGGCAAGAGGGTACGGCAGATAACCGAACGAGCCGGCGTGTGGCCCGCCGTCGATCCCAGACCGGGAGGCACTACATATCTGTGCGCCCTCGATCGCACGGGGTTGGGAATCTCCCTGATCCAATCAAACTTTGAGGGAATCGGAAGTGGGATCGCCGCTGGGGATCAGGGTTTCTTTCTCCACAACCGTGGCGCAGGCTTCAACATCATTGAAGGGCATCCAAACGAGTTGGCGCCCGGCAAACGACCGCTACATACTCTCTCTCCGTCGCTCTGGACCAGGGATGGTCAACTCGAACTCATCCTCGGAACCCGCGGCGGCCATCAGCAACCCCAACTATTGGCCCAAGTCGCCGCGCACCTCTTGAAGGCTGGAGATGGACCCGGGACGGCACAGAACCGACCCCGATGGACCACCGAGGAGCTCTCAGGATCGTCCCGCCTGAAGGTCGAGTCCACTATGCCGGCATCGGTGGTCCAGGACCTCCGACATCGAGGTCACGCGATCGAGATCGCAGGGCACCTTGAAGGAGGATGGGGTCCGGTCTCTGTGATAACCGTCGACGAGACAGGACTCCGCACTGGAGCACCAGACCCGAGAGTCGACACCACGGCCGTTGCAGTCCGATGACCGACACCTACCTACTCATCGTTCGCCACGGTGAAGCCGTCGGCAACCGAGAGGGCCGGCTCATAGGCCAAACCGATGCCCCACTATCCGAGTGGGGACAGCGACAAGCGTCAGCCGTCGGGACTCGTCTGAGTGCGCTACCGATCGAACGGATCATCTCGAGCGACCTCCCACGCACTATGCAGACCGCAGCGCCGCTAGCCGACAAGCTTCAAGTTCAAGTTGAGACCGAACCCGGCCTCCGGGAAATAGACAATGGCGAGTGGGAGGGGATGATGCCAACGGAGGTGGAAGGCAGGTGGCCCGAACTCTGGAGCCGCTACCTCACCGGTGAAGACGTTCAGAGACCCGGCGGTGAATCGTGGGCAGACGTTGGACGCAGAGCAGTTCGGGCAGTCGAGGGGATGACGGACTCTGAACAAGAACTGATTGCGGTATTCACCCATGGAGGACCCATCATCCAGGTGCTCAGATGGGCAGTTGGGTTACCCCATGACACCCATGTGTATACAGGTCCGATGGGCGCCATGGCCAATACAGGAATCAGTACGATCGGACTCCCTGGACCGAAACTGCTCGGCTACAACGACGTTGGACACCTAGCCGACCTCGCCCGCCGTCCACATTTGCCATTCTTCGGCTGAAAACCCGGCACCGCGGAAACCTTGGCGCACGGCCTTGCCTCTCCAGTTCCTACCAGCAGGGAGCTTGCGCAGGATTTGCAGACCACCTAGCCTGACGGCGTTCCCGATATCACGAGCATGTGCTGACTCGCGGGAACCCGAAGGTGGAGAGTTTTTTCGAATGCGACTTGTTCGTTTGATCGCGGTGGTTGCATGGGTCGGCGTGGCCCTCCTGGCAGTAGCCGGGTTTGCAGCTTTCTCCCCCGACACCTCTGACATTGCGGCTGTTGAAGCTGCGCCGTCGGAACCGGTGGCGGGGGTTTTCGACGTGCGCGGGGAAGCCGCAGGCCTCGTCGCCGCGCAGTCGTTCTCTGAGCTGCCCATCGTGAGTCGCGGACCGGGTGTGCCCGAGAGGTCCGAAAGCGCAGAACTAGAGGTTTTCGCCCGGCTCGTCCCTCCCATCAATCTCACAACCACTACCACAACAACGACGGCGCCTCCGACCACGACGACTACGCCGCCACCCACCACCACCACGGCAGTTCCGGCAACAACGAGCACAACCACCGCCGACGACGGCACCGTGATTGCACTCGGCGGGGTCGGCCCGTGTAAGGCTTCGTATTACGGAGAGGCATTCGCCGGCAACAAGACTGCAAACGGCGAGATCTTCGATCCCAACGCCTTCACTGCGGCCACACACTTCGTGGACTTCAACACGGTCATCACCGTGACCAGAGTCGACACCGGAGCATCCGTCCAGGTCCGTATCAACGATCGCGGCCCGTACATGCCCGACCTCAAGACCCGACACACCACCCGCTGCATCGATCTATCGAAAGCAGCGATGGGAGCTCTCGACGGATTCGGCCCCGGCGTGATCCAGGTGACGTTGACGATGCCGGCCGATACCAACGGCCTCGCTCGGCTGCAAGCCAAATACGGTGCTCTCTAGAGCCCGATCGGCACCAACGCAGCCGAATCTTCTACACTCTGCAGCATGAAACGAATTGTACGCATTCTGTCTTTTGCGGCAGGAGTAGCCGCCCTCATTTGGGCAATGCGCGATCGATTCATTTCGCTCGCCCTTCCTCGTGAGCCTCAACCCCCTGCCTTTCGGCACCCCGAGGATCACCCCAACGTCCCCCACCGTCCACATCAGCCCCCACACTTCCAACCTGAGGTGCCGACAACCGATAACAAACCCGACGACCTCCAAGAGATCAAAGGGATTGGACCGGTTTTTGCAGCGGGCCTAGCCGATATGGGAATCACAACTTTCGGTGACCTATCGGAGTCCAAGGTCGCGGACGTTGCCGCCAAGCTCGAGACCGCAGAATCACGTGTGGCGGATTGGATCGGTCAAGCGAGCCAGAGGCTCTAGCCGAGTCGTCAGACCCGCATCTTCGAGACCATGACACGATCGTGGATCTTCCACCGTCCCAAAACGGTGTAGATGATGAAGGTGACAAACATCGAGACGATGATCGGGGGTACGCCGCCTGCCTCGGCCGAGGACGTGTCGCCGGGCAGTACCGAGTTGATCCAGTTGACGAAACCCTCCGGACCCACCGGGCTGATGAACACAGCTGCAAGGAACCCGACAAGCACCGCAACCAATCCATAGAGATTGACTCCCGCGTAAGTGCCTTTGCGCCGATAGAGGTGATCGGTCTCGTAGTACCGATGGCGAACCACGAAGAAGTCCGCCAGAAGCACGGCAAGGAGTTGAGCGATCACGACAACTGTGAGTTCCGCTATCTGACGGATACCGGTGATTGGTACCAGCAGCGCGATCACCAGTCCCACGAGCAGTATCGCGATCGTCTGCAGGCGACCGGCGAAACGGTCATGAATCGTTGAAAGAGCAGTAGTCGAACTGAAGCTCAGAATGAAAGGTTGGTCGACGGTGGCGACCACCAACCATCCGACGACGATCACAGCTCCAAACGACGTGAGGCCGTCGACTAATAGGAGAGCCGGGTCGGTCACTGCGACCTCCGACGTAGCCGCTCGTAGTCCGCCCAGGAGAACAAGGATGAGCGCAATGACTGCGAACCCACTCCCGGCCCCGGAAGCTGCTGCGGAGGAACCGCTGACGAACCTGGCTGTGTCGGCAATCACCGGGAACCAGATGACCCCGAGCAAGGTGACGGCGTCGACCCCAAGCCAGAAGTTGCTCGCAGTAGGTGTTGCGTCCAAGAGGTTTCCCAGGTCGGCCGTCGACAGGAATGTCCAAGCGAGCACTACTACCAGAACGATTGCCGCCCAGAAGGCGAAGCGGTAGAGCCAGATCCGGGTGACCCACGAAAGACCAGCCATCAAGAAGCCCGCAGCGATGACCGCTATGCCCACAGCCGCCAATTCCCTGGATACGCCTTCGATCCCGAGGGCGCGCAATCCCTCCATCACCGCTTCGCCGCCGAAGTCGAGCTCGATCGCAATCCAACAAAGCAGGAACGTAACCTGGGCCGCCATCGCCAACCAGGATCCAGCTACTCCCAAAGCAGGACGAAGTAGGAGGCCCGTCGGTACTCCGTTCTCACTTGCCGCCCACGCAACGGCGGCAACGAGCGCTGCTGCGAAGACGATCCCCAGCGGGGCGACGAGAATCAACTGGGAAACGGTCAGACCCAGCGCGGAGCCTGCACCGAGAAGGTCCAACCCAATCA
>JBLYYS010000127.1:0-6283 GCA_048550235.1 Acidimicrobiia bacterium
CCGCGTTCGGGAACTGTGCGCGCATGAACTCGTGGATTTGCTGCGGGCTGGTCACGGCAACGCCAACAGTCCTGCAGATCTGAACCAATCAACCGTCCGCTCGATCGTCTCTGCCGGCCGGCGATACTGGAGACCGAGCTCTCTCGTGGCGTAGCTTCCGTCGTAGGAGTGTCCATGAGCCAGCACTCTGACCATCTCCCTACAAACGGGCGAAGGACGTCGTGCCATCCTGAACACCCCGGCGGCTATGCCACCCAGAGCGATCGCAGCCCCGACAGGCGCATAACGCACGCTCAAGCGTCTACCGGTGACCTGTTCGAGGACCGCGACCGCTTCCCTGGTATTCATTGTGAATCCGCTGAGAATGTATCTCCTGCCTGCCTCGCCGCGATGCCAGGCCAGAAGGTGACCCTCGGTGCAGTCGTCGATGTCCACGATTGAGAGATTGGTATCGACCATCACGCGCAAACGTCCATTGAGAACATCCAATAACAGCTTCCCCGTTCCCGTCGCCCGCCCGGGTCCCTGAACCGACGATGGGTTGACGGCGACGACTTCGACGTCGCCGGACTCGGCAAACGCAACCTGCTCCGCCAGGGTCTTGGATCGTTCGTAGTGAGATAGAACGTACCCCCGGTGTTCCACATCCTCACGGCCGACGGCTCCCTTGGACTCTCCGAGCACGACCGCCGAAGACGTATGGATGAGGCGACGAACCCCGACCGCATTCGCCGCCCTCACCACGTTGCGGGTCCCATCTACGTTGGCCCGATACATCGGTGAAGGATCGCGAGCGCACATTGCGTTGATGCCGGCGACATGAAAGACCGTTTCGGCCCCTTCCATCCCCGACAGAAGGGCAGGCACATCGTCGACATCTCCACGAACCGGGTCCGCACCGACTGATCTGATCCAGGCACCAGATTCGGCTGTGCGGGCGAGGGCACGAACATTTGATCCATCGGCAACCAGGCGCTGCAGCAGCGGTCGGCCGACTACGCCGGTCCCGCCCGTGATGAAGACCGTCACGCCTTCGAGTCGACCTTTCGCACAACGTGCCAGAAGCTGCTGGCGTATTGCCATCCCGAGGCGATCGCTACGGCCGCCGCTATCCACATCAGCCACTCGTCGAAGAACAGAGGGCCCCATTTGTCGGACAGCCTGAGGAATGCGAAAAAGATGGCGCCAAACTGAACGCCGGCTTTGATCTTGCCCCAGTTCGACGGCCTCACCAGTTGACCTTCCATCGCAGTAATTCCCCGCAGCGCCATCACTATGAACTCTCGCATGATGATGATCAACACGGGCCAGATCGATGCCCGGTCGATCGCCACCAGGGCGATCAAGGTGCCCGAAACGAGGAGCTTGTCGGCGGTCGAATCGAGAAATGCACCCAGGACTGTGGCGATGCCCCACCGCCTGGCCAGGTAACCGTCGAAGAAATCGGTAGCGGCGGCAAAGGCGAATAGGGCTGCGGAAATCCCGAGAGCGTGTTCGCCGCTGGAGGTAGCCAGACCCATGATGATCGGGACCATCACGATGCGAACAAGCGCAAGAAGATCGGGCAGCGAAATCGTGTCATCCTCCTTCGACCCGTCGATGATACCGCGCTCCATCACCGGGACTGCACGGACTCCCATCACTTCGCCCAACTCGCGCTCATCTCGAGGATCGAGAATCCACTCTCAAGGCGGTTTCTACCTAGCGACGAATGAACCGGCCGAGTACTTGCGCGATCGCCGGATCGACACCCATACCGAGAGATCCGATCAATGCCAGGGTCAAGACGGCCGCAGGCAGGGCGGCGGCGGTAACGACGGTGGTGACAACTTCACCAACGATCGCGGCTGAAGCCGCAGAATCAACAGAACCACCAGCAGTCCACGGAGATCCGAGATTACCGAGAGCAAAGGGCACAGTGAGCAAGACGTCGTTGACGGGCGACACCAGCACTCCGATCGTGCCAACAGAGCAGAGGCCGCTCGGATCACAGAACTGGAACGCGAACGCGTCCGATCCAAAGAAGTCACTCCGCGGGACATAGCGAACCAAACCATCACCGAGGTCCTCAACCGAACCTGAAGTCGGCTCAGCCAGTGCGGACAGATTCAAGAAATCGCCATCGACATCAGACGCCAGCGCAAGCAAGTCGATCGTTCGTGACCCGTCTTCGGGGACTGCAATGCCGGAAGCGCTACGAACCACCGGCGCATCATTGACGGCGGTGATGGTGACAAACACCACGGCGGTGTGGACCAATCCATCGGGACCAGCAGCGGAATAGGCAAACTGGTCGAAGCCGGCGACATCGGCGTCGGGTTGATAGATGAACACCCCGTCATTGTCGTGCGACACAAAGCCAGAGTCGGGACCTTCTTGCAGCCGGACGGTTCCCGCCACAACGTCGGAGTCGTTCTCGAGCACTGCGATTTCCACCGACCCGTCCTCTAGAACGACTGCCCAATCGTCGACCAGATCGGCGCCCGGCAGAGGCTGCGGGGCCTGGGGAGGTGAGATACTGGTCGGCACATCAGCCGTTCCCGGATCAGCCGGTGTCGCAGGCTTAGCGGGCCCACCAGGTTGTCCCGGAGTAGCAGGATCAGCCGGCTTTGCCGGCTCCCCGGGTAGTCCCGGCTCAGCAGGATCAGCCGGTTCGACCGGACTGGGCGACTCACCAGGAGCGGTCGGCTCAGAACTAGCAGGTGGCTCAACGGGGGTTGTAGGTTCGGACGGTGCGGGGGGCTCGGACGAATCAATCGGATCGGCCGGATCAGAGGGCTCCACCGGATCTGCCGGGTCTACTGGATCGGCAGGACTGCCCGGATCAGCCGGATCAGCCGGATCAGCCGGGTCGGCAGGATCCGCCGGACTGCCCGGCCCACCCGGCTCAGCAGGCTCGGCGGGATCCGCTGGGCCGTTGGGTTCAACGGGATCTACAGGATCTACAGGGTCGACAGGATCCGCTGGATCGGTCGGAACGGTCGGGTCAGTGGGATCGGTCGGATCAACCGGATCGACGGGGTCGGTCGGATCAACCGGATCGGTCGGATCAACCGGATCGGTGGGATCGGTCGGATCGGTCGGATCGGTCGGATCAGTCGGATCAGTCGGATCAGTCGGATCAGTCGGATCAGTCGGATCGGTCGGATCGGGAGGTGGCCCGTCCGGAAGCGCGATCTTGAGGACTACGTTTGACTGGCTACTCCCCGCTGCAAGGTGGACGGTGACGGTCGCCGTCTTGCTACCCGCACCCGTCGCACTGATCCCAAAGAGCACGGACGCGACCTCTCCAGGAGCCAGCGGTTCGACGCTACTGCATTTGGCAGAACCGTCCGACCATTCGCAATCGAGTTTCTCTGCTTCAACTCCGCTCAGCGCGATCGCACCCGGAAGCGTGAGCGACAGCTTGGCGTTGGTCACGTCATCCTCCGAGATGTTGCTCACATCAACCCTGAGGATGCCCAACCCATCGTCGTCCAGGGGATCGGTGATCGACACATCCATGGAGAGGGCACTCTGATTGGCGAACACCGGCATCGCTGGTCCTAGCAGCGCTGAGACTACGAGAGTCAGTGCTATCCACAGACGGAAGCGGTTCACTGTCCGCCTCCAAGCGCCATGTGGTTGTCGAACTGTTCTTTGTCGACGTCCGGCGCGGCCAACAGTTCGAGCACGAAGCGCGTTTCCGACGCCGTCCTCTCATACCGGATGTCTCCACCCATTCGCCGGGCGAGATCGCGGGCGATGGCGAGGCCGAGACCCACGCTGCCGACGAGCAACGGCTGGTCTCCCTGATGTACGAACCGCTCGAACAGAACCGATTCCATCTCAGACGGAACGCCTTCGCCATTGTCAACTACAGATATCTCAATCATCTCACCGGATGGAACGACTGAGACGACAAGTGGCGGCGCTCCGTGGGTAATGGCGTTGGCGAGCAGGCTCGTCAAGAGGTGTTTCAGCCGTAAGGGATCTGCCAGCGCGCTGAGCTGAGGACCCTGCACAGGGATACTCGCTCCGAAGCGCTCGAAGGTTGGAACCACACCGTTGATGGCGGCTACGACATCGACGGCCTCGATGTCGATCGAAAGCGAGCCGGTATCCAATCTCGACGCGGCGAGCAGGTCATCGACCATCCGATTCAGTTCGCCGGCCTGGTTGATGATCAAGTTCACTAGTTCGAGACCAGTCACCGGGTCGAAGAGCGAACCCTCTTCCAGCACATGCGCAAAGCCCGAGATCCCCGTCAGCGGCGTGCGCAGCTCGTGGGACACGTGTGCAAGAAACTGATCCTTGGCCCTATGCGCATCATCTTCCGCTTCCTTCCGTGCGGTCGCCTCGGTCCGGCGTAGCTGCCGGCGGGCTAGCAGCCGGTAGCTGAGCAACAAGACCAGCGGTATCGCCAGGGACACGACAAAGGCGGAAACGGTGGCGGCCACACCTGCCTCGTCGGCGGCCACAGTTATGCCTTCCACTTCGGAAGCCCGTCGGTCGCTGAGAACGTCGATGACGGTCTGGTGCGCCGTCGATATCTGCGACTGGGCGACAGCCTTGGCACCTGCCAGATTGGCGGCCTCAAGGGTGTCCAGGAAGGCTGCTGAAGTACCGATGAACCGGCCGACGGCACCGCTCTCATTCGACTCCAGTTCGGTCGCAATTACCTCGAGGGAGGCCAACCTCACCCGGGCGTTGGCGATCGCCCCGACAACGTCCTCTTCTTGAGCCAGACCGGCTGTGGCGTCGACCGCCAGCAGCAGCGATTGTCCTGCGAGAAGATGTGCGGCATCGGCGTCTGCAATGGCTCGATCAACCGCGTCGAGCATGAGGGAGCGCTCAGATACGGTGGAAACGGCCGAAGACCGGGCCAGGAGAAAAGCGAACGCGCCAAGGAGGACAATAATCGTGGCAGTGATGCCGATCATGCGCCCACCAGCGCGTGGCCTTTCCCTCATAAGGACTAATCGGCATCACATAAGTGAATCGGGAGGACTATTGACAAAACGCCCGATCGGACTAGTCACTCTCCGTGATCGACCGCCACGCTAGGTGGCGCCAATTGGCTTCTACTCAACCCAGTCGAGTGTTCTTTGAACAGCCTTCTTCCACAAAACGAGTAACGATTCTCGGTCCCGGCGCGGCATCTGCGGTTGCCATGACATGTCTTCGGCCCAGTTCGCCTGCAGATCGGCCAGATCATCCCAGTAGCCCACGGCCAGACCGGCGGCGTAGGCGGCTCCAAGCGCGGTCGTCTCAGCGACAAGGGGGCGTACTACCGGAACATCGAGGATGTCGGCTTGGAACTGCATCAGCAGGTCGTTGACGACCATCCCACCGTCAACCTTGAGGCCGGTCAATTCGACGCCGCTGTCTGCACGCATCGCGTCGAGAACTTCGCGGGTCTGGAAGGCAGTCGCTTCAAGAACAGCCCGCGCCAGATGAGCATCAGTGGCGAAACGGGTCAAACCGGCGATGACGCCACGGGCGTCGCTTCGCCAGTGCGGTGCAAACAAGCCGCTGAAAGCAGGGACAATGTAGACACCACCGTTGTCCTCAACCGAGCCGGCCAAAACCTCTACCTCCTCGGAACGATCGATGATCCGCAGATTGTCACGCAGCCACTGCACCAGAGCGCCGGCCATCGCGATCGAACCTTCGAGCGCGTAGACCGGAGGTTGGCGCCCGATCTGATATGCGACCGTTGTCAGCAAACCGGCCTCGGAGTGCACCGGGGTGGTGCCCGTGTTGAGGAGCATGAAGCAGCCGGTTCCGTATGTGTTCTTGGCATCGCCGGGAGCGAAACAGGTCTGACCGAAAAGCGCAGCCTGCTGGTCGCCGAGAATCCCTGCGACCGGCACACCGGCGAGTCCCCCGGTCGCCATTCCGATCAATCCAACGGACGGCACGATCTCGGGCAGCATCGTCGAAGGAACCCGCATCGCCTCCAGCAAATCGTCGTCCCACTCGAGAGAGGCCAAATCCATCAGCATCGTGCGACTGGCATTGGTCGGATCGGTCACGTGGACGCCGCCCTCGACGCCGCCGGTCAGATTCCAGACGACCCATGAATCGACGGTCCCAAATACTGCTCGCCCCCCGTTTGCGGCGTCCCTCAACCCGGAAACGTTGTCAAGCAGCCAGGTCAACTTTGGACCGGCGAAATAGGTGGCCAGAGGTAGCCCCGTTTTGGAGCGGAAGCGATCCTGACCGACTCCTTCACCGAGATCGGCCACGAGGTCCGCCGTCCGGGTATCTTGCCAGACGATTGCGTTGTGCAGCGGAACTC
>JBLYYS010000128.1:0-8298 GCA_048550235.1 Acidimicrobiia bacterium
ACCTCCGTAGGCGTAGGCTGCATTTATCTTCTGGGTTCCGCGACCTTCCAGGTCGACCTTCAAATCGCGCGGGATGCTCAATAGGCGGGCGATCGAATCGTCTGGCATTACCTGGACCAACATGATCACATCGGCACGTTGTCCCCCGGCCGAGCCGAAGACATTTGCGAAATCATCAGGAAGGTTCTCCCGTGAGTCAGATCCTATGAGCAGGAACGTTGATGGATCGCTCGATTCGGATGGTGGAGGCGACAACTCGGCAACCACGTCCACGTTGACCTCAACAACCTCCTCGAACGTCGACTCGATGTTCCTGAGATACAGGTAGGCACCGAACACGACGACGTTGGCGAGGACGAGCAGTCCGATAAGTGCGCGGCGAAGCCGGGAGGTCTTGCGTTGAGTTTCCGAGGCGGGTCTACCCATTCCGGACGCGAGCATACCGGGGGCTTCGAACGAGCCGAACTTCGCTCAGGTCACTCTGACTTCCCTGACCGCCCCGCCCACCAGACGCACAAGCGATCGTTCAGTTTCCACGACCAGGCTTCCGTCGTCCGCCACCTCCCTGACAAGTCCGTGCCCCGATGGCTCCCAATCCACTTCCTTGCCGATAGTCACACAGTGGCGTCGATACTCATCTGCGCCCCAGTCGTCCGGCCCCCCGTTCAGGCGCCGCAGGAGTGCCGACGCCCAGCAACGGGCGATGGCGAGGCGGTCAATCGAGAAGGAATCCTCTTCATAAAGAGCCCCATACCCGACAGGAGGATGTGGCCAAACCAGGTTCACCCCGAGGCCGGCAACCACAACCCCGTCGAAGGACTCCAGCAGGATTCCCGCCACTTTCTCATCACCGCGCATGACGTCATTCGGCCACTTCAGGGCCAGAACATCGGACAGACACTCCAGAACACTCAGTCCGGCGACGAGAGGGATTCGGCCCCAGGCGTCGGCAGGCCACGCGGTTGAAAAGGCGATCGACGCAGCCAGTGCCGTTGGTGCGGTCTCCCAGGCTGATCCACTTCGCCCGCGCCCGGCGGTTTGGCGACCGGCGACGACAAGCACAGGGGACCCTGCAAATCGACTACGCGCCTCATCTTGGGTGGATGTCGTCTCTTGCAGAGAAACCAGAGCGTAAGGTGTATCCATCTCGGCCTTTCAGAGGTCAGATAGGTCCGAGGCATCCTAAAGGGGTCTGAGCGTTGGGCACTGAAGAACGAATAGAGAGTCTGCGCAAGCAGCGCGACGAAGCGCTGCATGCCGGTAGTCAGCGCGCCGTCGACAGACAGCATGAACAGGGCAAGCTCACTGCACGCGAGCGGATCGAGCTTCTGCTGGACAAAGGGTCATTCCAAGAGATCGACATGTTCGTCCGGCACCAGGCGTCGGGATTCGGCATCGAAAGCAAGCGACCCGCCGGTGACGCGGTGGTCACCGGTTGGGGGACGGTAGACGGCCGCACCGTGTTTGTGTTCGCCGAGGACTTCACCGTTTTCGGCGGAAGCCTCGGACGGGCGGTGAGTGACAAAGTCGTGAAGGTAATGGATTTGGCCATGCAGGTCGGCGCTCCACTGGTAGGTCTCAAGGACTCGGGCGGGGCGCGAATCCAGGAAGGCGTCGCCTCCCTTGCCGGGTACGGCGAGATCTTCGAACGCAACACTCGGGCTTCCGGAGTAATCCCGCAGATCTCCCTCATCATGGGTCCGTGCGCCGGAGGTGCCGTCTACTCCCCGGCGATCACTGATTTCGTCTTTCAGATTGATGGAACAAGCCATCTGTTCATCACCGGGCCCGATGTAATCAAAGCGGTGACTGCGGAAGAGGTTTCGATGGAGGACCTCGGCGGCGCACATGCGCACGCGGGAACGTCGGGTGTAACCCATTTCGTCGCCGACGACGAGGAGGACGCGCTCGAGCAAGTCCGATACCTTCTGTCGTTCTTGCCGCAATCAAACATGGAGGTGCCGCCGTACTTCACTCCGTCAGACCCGCCCGATCGGATGGCCGATGATCTGGACTCGATCATTCCCGACTCCCCGAACCAGCCGTACGACATGGTTGATGTAATCGAGCACATCGTCGATGACGGAGAGTTCTATCAAGTGCATGAGCACTTCGCTCGAAACATCGTCGTTGGATTCGGGCGGCTCGACGGCTACACGATCGGTCTCATCGGCAACCAGCCTTCGGCGTTGGCAGGGACGCTCGACATCTCCGCAAGTGAAAAGGGTGCTCGATTCGTCCGCTTCTGCGATGCGTTCAATATCCCGCTGGTGACACTCGTTGACGTGCCCGGGTTCCTACCCGGTGTTGACCAGGAGCACAATGGCATCATCAGGCACGGCGCCAAGCTCCTGTACGCCTTCAGCGAAGCAACGGTTCCACGGGTGACGGTCATCACCCGCAAGGCCTACGGCGGTGCCTACGTCGTCATGAACTCGCGTGGCATCCGTGCCGACCTGGTTCTGGCATGGCCTTCGGCCGAAATCGCCGTCATGGGAGCACAAGGTGCCGTCAATGTCATCTTCCGCCGCGAGTTGGCGGCAGCCGAAGACCAGGAGGAGAAACGCGCCGAGCTGATAGCCGACTACGAGGATCAATTCGCCAATCCGTTCAAAGCCGCCGAACTGGGGCTCGTCGACGAAGTCATAGAGCCGCGGGAGACCCGCCCGAAACTCGTTGCCGCGCTAGCGATGCTGCGAAACAAGCGGGAAGAACTCCCTCCGAAGAAGCACGGGAACATACCTCTATGAGAGATAAGCCGTTAGCCATTGGCCATTGGCCACTAGCCATCAGCCATCAGCAGGTCTCGGGCCGGAGCTTGGCACTTCACCTACCATGCCCAGCATGAAGTCGGTACTGGTCGCCAACCGCGGAGAGATAGCAGTCCGAGTCATCCGTTCCATTCAGGAGCAGGGGATGACCGCCGTCGCTGTGTACTCCGAGCTGGATCGCGATGCCCTACACGTCCAACTGGCAGACGAAGCATGGAATATCGGACCGGCTCCGGCAGCCGAGTCGTATCTCAACATGACCCGGATCCTCGAGGTGGCCAAGGAGTCCAAAGCCGATGCAGTTCATCCGGGCTACGGCTTCCTCGCCGAGAACGCCGACTTCGCAGAAGCCGTCGCAGCTGCGGGATTGATCTGGATCGGGCCACCACCCGCTGCAATCCGCACTATGGGCGACAAGATCGCATCGCGCCAGGCTGCCCGCGCGGCCAATGTGCCAATGGTCCCGGGAACGGTTGATGCGCTCGAAACACTCGACGAAGCCAGGGCTGTCGCCAAAGAGTACGGATACCCGGTCGCCATCAAGGCATCTGCCGGAGGCGGTGGCAAAGGCCTCCGTGTCGTGGCTGATGAGTCCGAACTGGAGTCTGCCGTCGAGGGTGCGCAGCGAGAGGCCGAGGCCTATTTCGGTAACCCGGCAGTGTACGTCGAGAAGTACGTAGAGAATGCCCGTCACATCGAGGCGCAGATCATCGTCGACGCCGACGGTGTCGGCCATTTCCTCGGCGAGCGTGATTGCTCTGTGCAGCGGAGGCATCAGAAGCTGATCGAGGAGACGCCGGCAGTCGGTTTCCCACCCAGAGTCAGAAAGAAGTTCGGCAACGCCGCTATTGCAGTCGCGGAGGCCTGCGGTTATCAGAATGCCGGCACGGTCGAGTTCCTGGTCGACCGGGATTTCAACTTCTACTTCCTCGAAATGAACACCCGCTTGCAGGTGGAGCACACGATCACGGAGATGGTGACCGGCGTCGATCTGGTGCAAGCGCAGCTGGCAGTAGCAGCGGGCGCGCCCCTACCTTTCAAAACGGTGGAGCCGCGCGGCCATGCCATCGAGTTCCGAATCAATGCCGAGGACCCAGCCCAAGGGTTCCTACCGACACCCGGCCGCGTGATCGAATACAGGGAACCAGGCGGATTCGGAGTTCGGGTCGATAGCTGGATCCAGCCTTCTGCCAAGGTGAGCCAGTACTACGACAACCTCATGGCCAAGCTCGTGGTCTGGGGCGCCGATCGTGATGAAGCGATCAAACGTGGCAAACGAGCGCTACGAGAGTATGTGATTTCGGGCGTGCGCTCCACTATCCCCGCGCATCTGGCAGTTCTAGAACATGAGGACTTCCTAGCCGGTCGCCATCACACCAAGTGGATGGAAGACGAACTGGACCTATCCAATATCTCTTGGGACACCGCATCGACACTCCCTGAAGAAACAGACCTGACTGAGCGGGCGATCATGGTTGAGGTCGGCGGGCGGCGTTATGACGTCCGCATGTGGACCAGCCAAATACAACCTGCCGCCGGCGGAACCCGGGCCGCCCCGCGCCGGAAGTCTCCAAAGCTCGAGGGCCGAACCGGTGGAGCCGGCGGCACCGACGCCGGAGTGCTGACTGCTCCAATGCAGGGCACCATTGTGAAGTTGCACGTCAAAGCGGGAGATCGAGTTGAGGCCGGAGATCCGGTGTGCATTCTCGAGGCCATGAAGATGGAGAACGAAGTCAAAGCGCCGATCGACGGCGAGATCGTCGACCTAAAGGTCCGGGCCGGTGACACGATTACGCCCGGCTCAATCATCGCGGTGATTCGTTGACCGGCCCCCGCCGGTACACCGAATCACAGCCGTTGGCCGTTGGCCCTTAGCCTTGGTGCCAGAAGCCGAGTTTGATGGCCTGCCATCAAACTCGAAACGTCTTGAGGCGCCCGGCGCCTCAAGACGCCGCATCAGATAAGGACTCGCTCATTGATGGGTGGACCATGAGGGTTTCGACAAGGACGTCGACCTTCAGCCGGCCCTGCACTGCGAGGGCGAGGATCCCGATGAGTTCGGAAGCCCTGTGCCCCACGATGGTCCCACCGAGGACCACGTGCGTCGCCGGATCAGAGATGACCTTGGCAAACCCTCTGGTCTGGCTCTGGATCACGCTGCGCGAGTTCGCTGCGAATGGCACCTTCGTGAGTCGAATCTTGCGCCCTTCAGCGGCGGCGACCGCCTCATCCAGCCCGACAGAAGCGATCTCAGGTGTGGTGAAGATGGCCTGGGCGACCTTCGAGTAGTCGAGCGGCGTCACCGGACGTCCCATGAAGTGCCTGGCGATCTTCCGGCCTTGCATCGAAGCTACGGAAGACAGCGGCATCTGTCCGGTTACATCGCCGGCTGCATAGATGTGCGGAGCTGATGTGCGCTGGTAATCGTCGACGGGAATGAAACCTCCTGAATCGACTTCAACGCCCGCAGCCTCGAGATCCAGAGCTCCCGTGAGCGGAACCGAGCCAATGGCCAGCAGCGCGTGTGATCCCTCGACCCTGCGGCCGTCATCCGTTTCCACCACAACAGAATTTCCGGTCCTCACCGCGCTGGTTGCCCTGGCTCCGATGACAAGACGCACTCCCCTCTCGAGGAAGTCTTCTTCGACCAGGGCTGCCACTTCAGAGTCGCGATGGGGAAGCACCTGCTGACGACTGACAACCAGTGTCACCTTGCTGCCGAGACTGACGAAGATGTGTACGAACTCGACTCCGGTTACACCCGATCCGACAATGACAATGTGTTCTGGAACGATATCCAGGTTGTAGCAATCGCGTGTGGTCAGGATTCTTTCACCGTCAATGGTCGCCCATCCTGGGATTCGGGGGGCCGATCCGGTTGAGATCATGGCGGTATCGAAGCCAACCCGTCGGTCGCCGTCCTCTGATGTGACCACCGCCGCATTAGGCCCTGAGAAACTACCGGTTCCCATCAGGATCTCTACGCCTTGCGATTCGAGCATCTCGATCGATCTCCGCTCGAGATCGCCGCAGATGCTATTGATCCTGTCTGCCAGATGGTCGAGCGCCACCGTGCCTGGAAGCGAGGCGAGACCCAACTCCGCTGCGTTTCTCAGAGAATCCATTCGCACCGACGTAGCGTGCATCGTCTTCGAGGGGATGCAGTCCCAAAGGTGGGCTGCTCCGCCGATGACGTCCTTCTCGACCAGCGTCACCTCTGCCCCGAGGGTTGCCGCGATGGTGGCGGCTGTCGTACCGGCCGGACCGCCCCCGATAATCAGGAACCGGCTCCGATTCTCGTTGTTCACACTCATATCAGGAACGGTACTCGCCGAACACTCCCCGCAACGCTCCTGCGACCTCACCAAGGGTCGCTCCAGCCATGAGCGCGGCCTTCATGACAGGAAGGAGGTTGGCGTCCGACCGTGCCGTTTCGACAACTCGATTGATCGCATCCGCAGTTGCACCGCCGTCGCGCCGGGCCCGGCTTTGGCCTAGCCGGTGGACCTGATTCCGTTCGAGTTCTGGATCAATCGACATGACAGGCACATCGGCCTCATCGTCATCGGTGAAGCGGTTCACACCCACGACCACCTGCTCCCCTGCATCCATTCGTTTGGCGGTGTCATAGGCCGACTGTTCGATGCGGTCTTGCTGGAAACCCGCTTCGATCGCCCGAACGGCTCCTCCAAGAAGCTCGACCTCGTCAAGCAGCTGCCTGGCCTGATCCTCGACCGCGTCGGTGAGGAATTCGACTAGGTAGGAACCGGCCAGCGGATCCGTCGAGTCTGCAACTCCGGACTCATAGCCGAGGATTTGCTGAGTCCGAAGGGCGATCTTTGCCGATTGTTCGGTCGGTAATCCCAACGCTTCATCGAATGAGTTGGTGTGGAGCGACTGCGTGCCGCCGAGGACCGCGGCCAGAGCTTGCATTGCGGTGCGGACGATGTTGTTCTCGGGCTGTTGAGCCGTCAAGGTGCTGCCTGCGGTTTGGGTATGGAAACGCATGGCCCAGGACTTGGGATTCTGTGCACCCATTCGATCACGCATCAACTCCGCCCAGATCCGGCGAGCGGCCCGGTATTTGGCGACCTCTTCGAAGAAGTTGTTGTGACCGTTCCAGAAGAACGAAAGGCGGGGAGCGAATACATCGATCTCGAGCCCCGCTTCAACGGCGGCCTCCACGTAGGCAATCCCGTTGGCGATCGTAAAGGCGATCTCCTGGGCTGCCGTCGAGCCCGCTTCGCGGATGTGATAGCCGGATATCGAGATAGTGTTCCATCCAGGTAGTTCCTCGGCGCAGTACTCAAAGACATCTGTGACCAAACGCATCGATGGCTTCGGCGGGTAAATGTAGGTACCCCTGGCGATGTACTCCTTGAGGATGTCGTTCTGTGTAGTGCCCCTGATGTGATCGTTGCTCACGCCTTGCTCCTCGGCGACGATCTGATACATGAGCAGCACGATCGGAGCCGTGGCGTTGATGGTCATTGAGGTCGATACCTCGCCCAGCGGAATGCCGTCGAACAGCGTTCGCATGTCGTCGACGGTATCGATCGCCACGCCGACCTTGCCCACCTCGCCCGCCGACATCGGGTGGTCACTGTCGAGACCCATTTGGGTTGGCAGATCGAAGGCAACCGAGAGTCCCGTCTGACCTGCCTCCAGCAGCGCTTTGAACCTCTGGTTGGTCGCTTCGGCGTCGCCGAAGCCGGCATATTGACGCATCGTCCAGAGCCTGCCCCGGTACATGGAACGGTACGGACCGCGGGTGAACGGATACTCGCCCGGTTGTCCGACGCGGTCGGAAGCTTCGGACGTGCCGTAGACCTCATCGACCTCGATCCCGCTCGATGTGAAGCGTCGATTCACGGTTCTACTCCCTCAGCCGGGTATCCTGTCGTGACCGGCAAGAGATTACCTGCAACTTTCCGCGACCCCCATCCGTTAGAACGTCATGGCTTCGAGATCCCCCATACATGAACTAGAGCACCGCGAGAGGCGCGGCAGATGGTTTGTCGCGCTGGCGACTCTCTTGTCCATTGCCCTCATTGCCTCTACGTGGATCGGACTGTTCACGTTCATGGGCACCAACGCTGCCTTCGGAACGTTTCAGCATCTCGAAGAGAAGTACATCCCGGATGTGGACGCCCAACTGCTCGAACTGCCCGACCTCTCACGGGTCTCGGAGATGTACACCCTCGATGGAACGAAGCTTGCCGAGCTTCATGACGGGCGGGTGAGTGAACCCGTTGCGTACGATGACATCCCCGAGATCGTGGTCAATGCGGTGCTGGCGGCTGAGGACGCGGACTTCTTCGAACATGAGGGCATCGATGCCGCCGCCATAGCCAGCGCTTTCATCGACAACCTGCGCTCCGATTCGACGCGTGGCGGATCGACGATCACCCAGCAGGTGGTGAAGAAGGTCTTTGTCGGCGACGAGATCTCTTATGAACGGAAGATAATTGAGGCGGTAACGGCGGTTGAGTTGGAGCGGCGCTACACCAAGGAGCAGATCCTCGAG